>CAIWPS010000716.1 GCA_903914615.1 uncultured beta proteobacterium
CGCCGCTTCGGCGCCGGCCGCTGCGGCCAGCGCGCCGCGCGCCAAGCGCACCGTGGCGCCTGCCGCCGCGGTGCTGGTGGACATCAACAGCGCCGATGCGGCCACGCTCAAGACGCTGCCCGGCGTCGGCGACGCCGAGGCGGCCAGGATCATCAAGGGCCGGCCCTACCTCACCAAGGCCCACCTGGTGACGCACAAGGTGCTGTCGATGGAGGCCTACCAGGCCCTGCGCACGGCCGTGGTGGCGCGCCAGGCGCCGGGCACGGTGGCAGCGCTGAAGGCCAAGGCGCCGGCCCCAGCGGCCAGCGCGAAGAAGGGGCAGCCATGACGATGTGCGTGCGGGCCTGCGGTGCGGCGGCGGTGCTGGGCCTGGCAGCCCTGCTGGCGGCCTGCGGCGGCGGCGGCGGCAGCCCGGCCGGCGCGCCGCTCACCGGCACCGCGCCGCCCACCTCGGGCATCTCCACCGGCACTGCCGGCCTCAGCGCCGCGACCGCCCTCAACATCACCGTCACCCAGGTCACCATCGGCGGCCCGCCGGTGGTGAACTTCGTCGTCACCAACCAGGCCGGGCAGGGCATGACCGGCCTCGTCGGCAGCGACCTGCGCTTCAACATCGCCAAGCTCGTGCCCAGCGCCGGCGGCGGCCCGGCCGACTGGCAGAACTACATCAACCGCGCCAACGGCGGCGCGGTGCAGGGCACCCAGGAACGCGTGGCCACCGGCTACAGCTTCGGCACCCTGGTGGGCCTGGGCGGCGGCGCCTACACCTACACCTTCGCCACCGACATCACCAGCCCCACCGCCAACCCCTGCCCGGCGCCGTGCACCGATGCCGGCGGCAAGGCACTGGACCTCAGCTATGCCTCGGCGCTGACGCACCGCGTCACCATCCAGCAGGCCAACAGCGCCTACCCGCTGGCCAGCGGCGTCTTCGACTGGGTGCCCGCGGGCGGCCCGCTCGTCACCCAGCGCAACGTCGTCGACACGGCCACCTGCAACAGCTGCCACGCGCAGCTGCAGGCGCATGGCACGCGCGTCGACACGCGGCTGTGCGTGACCTGCCACAACCCCGGATCGTGGGTGGCCGGTGCTCCCAACACCACGGTGGACTTCAAGGCGCTGGTGCACCGCATCCACTACAACGACGGCGGCCTGGCGCTGCCCAGCGTCATCGCCGGCACGCCCAACACCGTCGGCAGCACCGACTTCTCGGCCGTCACCTTCCCGCAGGACGTGCGCAACTGCGCCCGCTGCCACAGCGCTGCGCCCGCCAGCACCGTCACCACCGCCACCGCGCAGGGCAACAACTGGCAGCAGGTGCCCAGCCGCGCCGCCTGCGGTGCCTGCCACGACAACGTCTACTTCGGCCTTGCCGGCGACCCGGCGCGGCCCTACCAGACCCAGGCCCACAGCGGCGGCGTGCAGGCCGACGACAGCAACTGCGCCAACTGCCACGCCGCCGGCAAGTTCAGCGGCCTGCAGGACATCGTCGTCGCGCACAGCCTGCCCACGCGCCTGAAGGCAGCCGCGGCGAAGTTCAGCCTGAACATCGTCTCGGTGACGTCGACGACGCCGGGCGCCAAGCCCGTGGTGACCTTCTCGGTCACCGACCCGACCAACGGCAACGCGCCTTACGACATCGCCAAGTCGCCGGCCTTCACGGCAGGCGCCAACAGCACCCTGTCGCTGCAGATCGGCTGGACCACGGCCGAGTTCAACAACACCGGCAGCGGCCAGGCCTGGGGCCAGCCCGTGACGATCAACGCGCTCACCACGGCCGTGCCGGGCACCGCGGCCGGCACCTACACCGTGACCTCGCCGGTGGCCGTGCCGGTGGGGCAGACCGGCACCCTGCGCGTCCTGCTCGACGGCCACCCGGCCGGCGCGGTGACGACGGCCGGCAGCTACACCGACCGCCTGGCCGTGACCAGCGTCTTCAAGGACGTGGCGGTGAGCGGCAGCGTGGTGGCGCGGCGCGTCGTCGTCGACATCGCCAAGTGCAATGTCTGCCACGACAGCCTCAGCCTGCACGGCAACAACCGCAGCAACGAGCCGCAGGTCTGCGCCGTCTGCCACAACCCCAACGCCACCGACGCGGTGATGCGCCCGGCGGCCGGCGGCGTCGACGGCAAGGCCGAGGAAGCCATCGACTTCAAGACCATGATCCACGGCATCCACGCCGGCCAGGCCAGCAACGGCGGCTTCCGCAACAAGGGCCTGGTGATCTACGGCTTCGGCGGCTCGGTGAACGACTTCTCCGGCGTCGTCTTCCCCGGCCAGCTCAACAACTGCGCGGCCTGCCACGCCGGCAACAGCTACCAGATCACCGGCCTGTGGGCGGCGCCGGTCGCCGGCGGCATCCTGGGCACCACGATCGCCTCGGGCGCGTCCACCACCGACCCTGCGGACAACCTGCGCATCTCGCCCACGGCGGCGGTGTGCTCGTCGTGCCACGACGGCGTCGCCGACCGCGCCCACATGCAGGACCCCGGCAACGGCGGCAACTTCTCGGCCACGCAGGCCGCGCTGCTGGCCGGGCCCGCCGAGGGCTGCGTGCTCTGCCACGGCAGCGGCGCCATCTTCGACGTGCAGACCGTGCACGGCGTGAAGTAGGCGCGCCATGACGACCACCGGAAGATCGATCACCACCATGGCGGACGGGCAGGCATCGATGAACATCAGGAAATCGGCGGCCCGCGTGCTGCTGGGGCTGGCGGCGCTGGGCCTGACCGTGGCGGCGCTGGCGCAGGGCGACGCGCCTGCGGCGGCCGCTTCGGCACCCGCAGCGGCTTCGGTACCCGCATCCGCACCCGCATCCGCACCCGCGGTGGCCGCAGCGGCTTCCGCGCCCGCCCTCTCGCCCTTCGCCGCAGCGGTCGCCGCCGCCGCCGCCGGCCAGAGCCCGCAGGGCACGAAGTACACCGACGAGGGCGCCGACACCTGCCTGGGCTGCCACGACGCCGAGAGCGCCGACGCCAACTACAACTTCAACGCCATCTTCCGCGGCAAGCACGGCCAGCGCCACGACGCGCGCGCGCCCTTCGGCCCCGGCGGCCTGCAGTGCGAGGCCTGCCACGGCCCCGGTGCCAAGCATGCCGGCAAGGGCGGCAGCAAGAAGCTGCTGATCAACAGCTTCAAGCCCGACTCGTTCTACTCCGTGCCCTACCGCAACCAGGCCTGCCTGAACTGCCATGAGAACGCCGCCCGCACCGCCTGGCACAACGGCGCCCATGAACGCAACGGCCTGGCCTGCACCGACTGCCACAAGATGCATGCCGCCGCCGGCGACCGCACGCTCGTCAAGGCCAGCCAGCCCGAGGTCTGCTACGCCTGCCACAAGCAGCAGCGCGCCGACTTCCAGAAGACCTCCGCACACCCGGTGCGCTTCGGCAAGATGGCCTGCAGCGACTGCCACAACCCGCACGGCTCGGGCAACCCTTCCAGCCTCATCAAGGCCAGCCTGAACCAGGCCTGCACCAGCTGCCACGCCGAGAAGCGCGGCCCGGTGCTGTGGGAACACGCGCCGGTGGCCGAGGACTGCAGCCTGTGCCATGCCGTGCACGGCTCGGTGCGGGCCGCGCTGCTCACGAAGAGCCCGCCCTTGCTGTGCCAGCAATGCCACAGCGTCGCCGGCCATCCGTCGGTGGCGCGCACCGGGGCCTCGCTGCCCGGTGGCACGGCCGGCGCATCGGCCTTCCTGCTCGCCGGCAGTTGCGTCAACTGCCACACCCAGATCCATGGGTCCAACCACCCCTCGGGATCGAAGCTGCTGCGCTGAGCAGGGCAAGAACACCGCACGCATGGACGCCCCAACATGACCCCCACCCAGCCCTGGTTCTGGCTCGGCACGCTCGGCGTCCTCTCGGCCGCCGGTGCGGCGGCGGCCGATGTCGACCCCACGCAGTGGAAGTGCGAGCAATGCCCGGTCGAGACCGGCGCCAGCGGCAGCGTCGATGCCGGCGCCGCCGCGGTGTCGAGCAGCTCCAACCGCTACGGCGACTACACCGGCCTGAACAAGAAGGGCGGCGTGCTCTTGCTGGGTGGCAATGTGCGCTACCGCGGCCCCGACGGCTACTTCGCCGACGTGCAGGCCAGCGACCTCGGCACCGACGCGCGTTCCATCTCGGCCGACAGCGGCCGCGAAGGCCGCTACAGCCTGCGCCTGGGCTACGACGAGACGCCGCGCCACTTCGCCGACGGCGCGCAGACGCCCTTCCTGGGCGCCGGCAGCGCGGTGCAGACGCTGCCCGCGGGCTACCCGGCGGGCAACACCTCGGCGATGCCGCTGGCCGGCACCCTGCAGCCGGTGGACATCGGCTACCGGCGTTCGCGCCTGGACATCGGCCTGACCTGGCTGGCCGGCACCGACTGGAGCGTGCGCGCCGGCCTGCGCCACACCACGCGCGAAGGCTCGCAGCCGCTGTCGCTGTCGTTCTACAGCACCGCCACGCAGCTGGCGGCACCGCTGCACCAGACCACCGACGACCTGGAAGTGGTGGCGCAGTACGCCGGCCGCACGCTGCAGGCCAGCCTGGGCTGGCGCGTGTCGAGCTTCCACAACGACGACGCCTCGCTGACCTGGACCAACCCCTTCACCACCGGCATCCTGGGCGGCACCACCGGCCAGATCGCGCTGGCGCCGAACAACCAGCTCTGGCAGGCCCAGGCCACGCTGGGCTACACGCCCTACACCAACGTGCGCCTGAGCGCCGACCTGGCGGTGGGCCGCATGTCGCAGGACGCGGCCTTCCTGCCCGACACCGTCAACACCAGCCTCGTCAACCCGGTGCTGCCGGCGTCCTCGCTGCACGGCGAGATCGACACCGTCAATGCCGCCGTGCGCCTGAGCGTCGCGCTCGCCACGGGCGTGAACCTGAACGCCAGCCTCAACCACGACGGGCGCGACAACCGCACGCCCACCGCCGCCTACCCCTCGGTGTCCACCGACCTCTTCGCCGGCCCGGCCTACACCAACCGGCCCTACGGCTTCATGCAGGACAAGCTCAAGCTGAGCCTGGACCTGCGCGGGCCGGCCGGTGCCAAGGTCAGCGTCGGCGCCGACCAGGACCAGGTCCAGCGCACGCTGCAGGAAGTCAACCGCACCACCGAGACCACCGTCTACGGCCGCCTGGCCGTGCAGCCGCTGGCCGGCGCGACGCTGTGGCTGAAGCTGGCCCACGCCGAGCGCACCGGCAGCGGCTACAACGTAGCGCCCAACGTCTTCCCGGCCGAGAACCCGCTGCTGCGCCGCTTCGAGATGGCCAACCGCACGCGCGACAGCGCCAGCGGCCGCGCCGACTTCGCCATCGGCGACAACATCAGCCTGGGCGTCGACTTCAACCTCGCCGCCGACACCTACCGCGACACCACCCTGGGCCTGACCGACGGCCGCACCGTGGGCGTGGGCGCCGATGTGGCCTGGTCGGTGTCCGAGGACACGCGGCTGACGCTGTTCACGCACAGCGACGGCATGCGCTCGCACCAGGTGGGCAGCCAGCAGGGCGGCATTCCCGACTGGAACGCCGACAGCAAGGACGGCGCCGACGTGCTCGGCGCCGGGCTGCGCAGCGCCGTCATCAAGGACAAGCTGGACCTGGGTGCCGACCTGGCCTTCACGCGATCGCGCAGCAACCAGTACGTGAACAACGGCGTCGCCGCGCCGGGCTTCCCGACCATCACCACGGCGATGGACAGCGTCAAGCTCTTCGCCAGCTACAAGGTCGACGAGAAGCTCAGCCTGACCGGCACGCTGGGCTACCAGCACTACCGCTCGCAGGACTGGCACCTGGACGGCGTCGCCGCCGGCACGGTCCCGAACATGCTCACGCTGGGCGTGCAGCCGCCGCGCTACAACGTCAGCGTGGTCGGCGTGTCGGCGCGCTACCGCTTCTAGAACGGCCGCGCCGCGGCCTCGCGCAGCGCGGGGTCGATGTCCACCCACTGCCACCAGTCCAGGCCGAAGACCGGGCGCCGGTAGCCCCGCAGCCAGGGCTGCGCCATGTCGGTGAGGATGCGGTGGGTGCGCAGCTTGTAGGGCATGTAGGCCACGGCCAGGCGCTTGGCCTGCAGGAACAGGGCCTCGCGCTCGGGCCCGTCGGGCAGCGCAAGCAGCCGCTCGTAGACCGCGTCGAAGGCCGGCAGGCTGAAGCGGGCCAGGTTCTGGCCGCCGATCTCGCGGCTGGCGTAGCGCGCCAGCGCGGCCTGGCCGTCGGGCACGGCGGCGGCCGAATCGCTGAGCGTCCACACCATGAAGCGGCCTTCGCGCGCGGCCTTGCGGTTCTCCGACCAGTCGGCGAACTTCAGCTGCAGGCGCACGCCCACGGCCTTCAGGTTGCGGTCCAGCATCTCGTAGTAGGGGCGGCTGATCTGGTCGGGCTGCGCCGCCAGTTCGACCACCAGCGGCCCGCCGTCGGGCCTTTCGCGCCAGCCGTCGCCGTCGCGGTCGAGGTAGCCGTAGAGGTCCAGCAGGGCCTGCGCGCGCGCCGGGTCGTGGCGGCTCATCTCGCTGCTGAAGCGCGCGTCGTAACCGCTGCAGTAGGGCGCGATGGGCGACTGCGCCGGCAGCGCGCGACCCTGCAGGATGAGCGCGATCTCACGCGGCGTGTCCATCGCCAGCGCCAGCGCCCGCCGCAGCGCCACCTGCGCCGGGGCATAGCCGCCGACGAGTTCGTGGTCCATGTTGAAGATGAGCATCGTGGCCCCCGGCTCGGCCTGCACGCAGGCCTGCACGCCGCGCCGCGCCAGCTGCGGCGCCAGGCGCCCGGCGGGCAGTGCCGGCGCGGCGTAGGCCGGCGGCACGCGCTCGATGAAGTCGGCCTCGGCGCCGGCGAAGGCCAGCCAGCGCGGCTGCTCCTCGGCGGCGACGGTGATCTCGACGCGGTCCACCATCGGCAGCCGCCGGCCGCGCAGACGCGCCAGCAGCGCCTGGCCTTCGGCGTCGTCGGCGTCGGGCAGGGCGTCGTAGCGGCGATCGCGGTAGCCCGGGTTGCGCTCGAAGACGATGCGCGCGCTGCGCTGCCATTGCAGCAGGCGGAAGGGTCCGGTGCCCACCGGGTGGGCGCCGATCTGCTCGCCGTAGAACTCGACGACCTCGCGCGCCACGGCGCCGAAGACGTCGCTGGCAGCCAGAACCTCCGGCAGCCGCGGCCGCGGCTCGCGCAGCGTCAGCTGCAGCGTGTGGCGGTCGGCGGCACGCAGGCCCTCGATGGGGGCGTCGTAGTCGAAGCGCCCGCCCGGCCGCAGGGCCTGCGCGCGCCGCTCGGCCAGGCCGACGATGCCGAAGTTCGCGTCGACCAGCGGCCAGCTCGGGCTGCGGTTGGCCGGGTCGGCGTGGCGCTGCAGCATGTAGACGTAGTCCTGCGCCACCAGCTCGCGCGGCGCGCCCCGGAAGGCCGGGTCGGCCGCGAAGTGGATGCCCGGCTGCAGGCGGATGGTCCAGACGCGGAAGTCGGCCGAAAGCGAGGGCGGCCCCGCCGCCGTGAGCGGGCGCAGGCGCACCGGCCGGGCCAGCGGGTCCCAGGCGTAGAGCGCCTCGAAGACATGCGCCGTGAGCGTGCGCGAGTAGATGTCGCCCACCTGCGCCGGGTCCATGCCGGTCTCGGCGACGCGGAAGGCGTAGCGCAGCGTCCGGGGCCCTGACGCCGCTGCGCTGGCGCTGGCCGATGGCCCGGCCGCTGCCGTTGCGGCCGCTGCGGCCGCGCCGGCCAGCAGGCGGCGGCGGGCGCCGTCGGGCGGGGGCGTCTTCAAGGGCGTCGGCAGGCGGGCATGCCCGCATTCTGCCGATGCGGGCCCGCGAAAAAAAAGCCGCGCGGTGCGCGGCCTGGAACCCCGGCAGTGCGGCGACCGGTTACGGTGCCGACGCTGCCTTGTCGGCGCTCTTGGGCTCTTCCGGCTCCTTGTGCGCCACACCCGTGTGGCAGTCGATGCAGGTGGCCTTGCCGGCGAGGAACTTGCGGTGGCCCTTGGCGGCGTCCTCGGACTGCTTGGTCTTGTCCCAGGCCGCGGGGTCGTGGCAGGTGCGGCAGTTGGCCGAGTTGTTCTCGCGCATCTCGTCCCAGACGATGTTGGCCAGGCGCCACTTTTCCTTGTCGAACTTCTCCTGCGTCGAGATCGTGCCGTTGAGTTCGGCAAAGGCGTCGGTGATGCCGGCCTTGGCCTTGTAGAAGATCTTGGCCGGGTAGTTGTGCGGCACGTGGCAGTCGGTGCAGCCGGCGCGCACGCCGGTGCGGTTGGTGTAGTGGAACGAGAGCTTGTGGTCGGGGTAGACGAACTTCTCGTGCGAATGGCAGGCCGTGCCGCAGAACTCGTCGGTGCCGCTCAGGTGCAGTGCCACCTGGGTGCCGATGACGCCGGTGGCACCGACGACCACGCCCACCAGCAGCAGCACGAAGACCGACAGCCCCACCGAAGGCGAGAACAGCCAGTGGAAGAAACGCCGGACGATGCCCGGTTCATGCGGTGCGGCCATGCAGGCGCTCCTGGTTGCTGATGCGGTGGGGGAAGGCCGGGCGGGCTACTTGGTCGACAGCACGATGCCGACGATGGCCTTCAGGTCGGCGTCGCTGACGCCGTCGAGCTTCTTGTGCTGGTCGTCCTCACCGGTCTTGCCCGACAGCGGCACGCCGGTCTTGAGCATGTTCACCAGCTTGGCGGGCATCTCGGGCTTGTCCTTGTACTTCTCGGCCACCGAGGCCCACGACGGCCCCTTCTTGGTCGTCGTCGCGGTGTGGCACTTGCTGCACTTTTCCTTGGCGATGATGTCTTCGGCGGCGCCGGCGACGGCGTGGCCGGCAAAGGACAGCGTGGCGACGGTGGCGATGAGGGCGAGGGCGAGTTTCATGGGGGCGGCTCCGCGTGGGGGTCGGCGCAGTGCGCCGGTTCCGGGGGTTGAGGGCAGGGCTGGATTTCCTGATCGGTGCGAGCCATTCTCGTCAGACGCAGGGCCGGCGGCCTTGATGTGCGTCAGGCGGCGGCGCCTGCGCAGCACCGCTTCACACGGGGCGCCGGTGCAGCGCCAGGTGCCGCGGCGTCCACGACGGCGCGACCCGGCGCACGAAATTCGAGCGTGCGATGTGGTAGCTGGGGTCGAAGCCGTAGAAGTTGCGCCGCATGCGTTCGAGCTCGGCGGCGCGGTACTCGGCCAGCGGCCGCTGCGCCTCGTCGCGCCGGCGTGCCTCGTGGCGCGCCTGCAGCAGCGCCGGCAGGTCCGGGCTGGCGGCCAGCGCGCGCGCCTCGCTGCGCACCCGGGGCAGGAAGCCTGCGTCGTCGAAGACCTCGTCCACCAGGCCGAGCTGCGCGGCCTGGGCCGCCGACATCGGCAGCCGCCGCCCCATCACCGCCTCGGGCGTGGCGTGGCGCAGCCGGCGCGGCAGCAGGTAGGTCCAGTATTCCGAGCCGTAGAGGTTGCCCATGTTCTTGTAGTGCGGGTTCAGCACCACGCCGCGGCGGGCCCACACCCGGTCGGCCGCCAGCGCCAGGAAGGCGCCGCCGGCGCCGGCATTGCCCTGCAGCGCGGCGACGACGATGCGGCCCTCGGCCTCGATCAGCGCCTGCGCCAGGTCGTCCATGGCGACGATGTTGCGCCACGACTCGTCGGCCGGGCTGTCGGCGGCCTCGATGACGTTGAGGTGGATGCCGTTGCTCCAGAAGTCGCTGCCGCCGCACAGCAGCAGCACGCGCGCCGGTTCGGCCAGCGCCGCTTGCACGGCGGCCTGCAGGCGCTGGCATTGCGCCGTGCTCATGGCGCCGTTGTGGAAGTCGAAGTGCAGTTCGGTGACGCCGGCATCGGTCTGCCACCGGATCTCGCCGTCTGCGCCGCCGGGGCCTGCAGGCCAGGCCGGCAGGCGCTGCACGGCGTCGCCGAAGGCCCGTGCGGTGGGCAGCTTGAGCCCGGGTTCGCCGTCGGCGCGACGCACATGTCCGATCCACACCGCGCCGTCGACGGTGGCGCGCAGCACGGCCTCGTCCCGGCGGGCGAGCAGGCTGCCGGCCGCGGCGCGCGGGGCTTGCGGCTCGGCGCGGGCGTCGAAGAGGTGGCAGGGCAGTTCGAAGAGGCGGTCGAGCACGCCGGGCGTGCCGTCGGCGGCGTGCAGCTTGCGCAGCACGGTGGCGGTGTCGTCGCGCTGCCAGTCGATGGCGCGGTCGGCCTGGCGCATCAGCGGCCGCCAGCGGCCGCGCGCGCCGGCCTTGTCCAGCGGCGGTGCGGCGGCGCCCAGCGCGCCGAAGCGCTCGACGGCACGCAAAACCGCGGTCACGGCCGCGGCCGTGACCTCGCGGCGGTAGAGGCCGGACTTGGTGGCTGCGCGCATCGCGAAGGTCTCGGCCGCCCACACCGGCCCGGCGTCGAAGCCGGCCTGCGCCTGCAGCACGGTCACGCCCCAGTCGCGCTCGCCCTCCTGGATCGCCCAGTCCAGCGACGACGGGCCGCCGTCGCCGACGATGCCCGGGTGCACGACGAGGCACACATGGTCGCGCCAGATCGCCACGGGGATGGCGCGCTGCAGGAAGGGCGCGATGACGAGGTCGGGCCGGTACAGGGCGACGGCCTCGATGCTGACGCTGTCGGCGATGTCGAACTCGACCGAGACCTCGTGGCCCCGCGCCGTGAGTTCCAGGTACAGCCGCTGCGCCAGGCCGTTGAAGCTGCGCGTGAGGAAGAGGATGCGCACGCGCCGTGCCTGGTCAGCAGATGCGCGGCAGCTGGTCCCCGGCCAGCCAGTCGACGATGCGCCTGCCGCCGAAGCGGGTGCGCATCTGCACGAAGTGGTGCTCGTCAGCCGTGACCTCGCCGATGAGCGCCGCGCGCCGGCCCAGCGGGTGTGCCTGCATCGCCTGCAGCAGGGTCTGGGCCTGCGCCGCCGGCACGATGGCCACCAGCTTGCCCTCGTTGGCGACGTAGAGCGGGTCCAGGCCCAGGAACTCGCAGGCCGCGCCGACCTGGCGCAGCACGGGGACGGCCGCTTCCTCGATCAGCATGCCCACGCCCGACTGGCTGGCGATCTCGTTGAGCGTGGTCGCCAGGCCGCCGCGCGTGGGGTCGCGCAGCACGCGCAGCTCGGGCACCGCGGCCACCATCGCGGCCACCAGGCCGTGCAGCGCGGCGGTGTCGGAGACGAGGTCGGTGCCGAAGGCCAGCGACTCGCGCTGCGACATCACCGCCATGCCATGGTCGCCGATGGTGCCGCTGACGAGGATGCGGTCGCCCGGCCGGGCGCGGTCGCCCGAGATCTCGATGCCCGGCGGCACCACGCCGACGCCGGTGGTGGTGATGAAGACGCCGTCGCCCTTGCCGGCCTCGACCACCTTGGTGTCGCCGGTGACGATGGGCACGCCGGCGTCGCGCGCCGCCTTGGCCATCGAGTCGACGATGCGCTTCAGGTCGGCGAGCGGGAAGCCTTCCTCGAGGATGAAGCCGGCCGCCAGGTACAGCGGCTGCGCGCCCGACATCGCGACGTCGTTGACGGTGCCGTGCACCGACAGGCAGCCGATGTCGCCGCCGGGGAAGAACAGCGGCGAGACGACATGGCAGTCGGTGGACATCACGATGCGCCCCGCCGGCCGCGGCAGCAGCGCCTGGTCGTTGCGCTGGGCCAGCCATTCGTTGTCGAAGGCGGCGGCGAAGAGCTGCTCCACCAGCTGCGCCATCGCGCGGCCCCCCGAGCCGTGCGACATGTCGACATGGCCGTGCCGGATGTCCAGGGGGCGGACGTAGCCGCGCTTGACTTCGCTCATGGGTCCTTCAGTGGGCGGCGACGATGGGAATCTCGCGGAAGCGCCCGTAGCTGTAGTAGGCCGCGCAGGCGCCCTCGGACGACACCATGCACGAGCCGATGGGGTTCTCGGGCGTGCAGACGGTGCCGAAGACCTTGCAGTCCCGGGGCTCCTTCACGCCGCGCAGGATGGCGCCGCATTCGCAGGCCTTGTTGTCGGCCACCGAGGCGGTCTGCAGCGCATAGCGGCGCTCGGCGTCGAAGGCGGCATAGCCCTCGCGGATGCGCAGCGCGCTGTAGGGCACCTCGCCCAGGCCGCGCCATTCGAAGCTGCGGCGCAGCTCGAAGACCTCCGACACCAGCGCCTGCGCCTTCAGGTTGCCTTCGCGGGTGACGGCGCGGGTGAACTCGTTCTCGACCTCGGCGCGGCCTTCGTTGACCTGGCGCACCAGCATCAGCACCGCCTGCATCACGTCCAGCGGCTCGAAGCCGGCGATGACCACGGGCTTCCTGTATTCCTCGGCGAAGAACTCGTAGGGCTGGCTGCCGATGATGGTGGAGACATGCGCCGGCCCGATGAAGCCGTCCAGCGCCAGCGTGCCCAGCTGCCGCACCTCGGGCGATTCCAGGATGTGGGTGATGGCCGCTGGCGTCAGCACGTGGTTGCACAGCACGCTGAAGTTGGCCAGCTGCAGCTTCGCCGCGGCCTGGATGACCAGCGCCGTGGGCGGCGTGGTGGTCTCGAAGCCGATGGCGAAGAAGACGACCTCGCGGTCGGGATGGGCCTGCGCCATCTTCAGCGCGTCGGCAGGCGAATAGACCATGCGCACGTCGGCGCCGCGCGCCTTGGCCTTGAGCAGCGACAGGTTGTCCGAGGCCGGCACGCGCAGGCAGTCGCCGTAGGTGGCGAGGATGACGCCGCGGTCCAGCGCCAGGCGGATGGCGAGGTCGATGCGGCCGATGGGCAGCACGCACACCGGGCAGCCGGGGCCGTGGATCATGCGGATGCTGGCCGGCAGCAGGTCGGCGATGCCGTAGCGCGAGATGGCATGGGTGTGGCCGCCGCAGAACTCCATCAGGTGGTAGCGCCGGCCGGTGTCGGCCGCGGTGGCGATGGCGAGCGCGATGCGCTGCGCCAGTTCGCCGTCGCGGAATTCGTCGATGTACTTCATGCCGCTTGCGTGGCGCCGGACTGCGCGAAGAGTTCCAGCGTGCGCGCCGCTTCCTCGGGGTCCAGGCGCGACAGTGCGTAGCCGACGTGCAGGATGACGTAGTCGCCGACCTGCACGCCGTCCAGCAGTGCCAGCGAGATCTCCTTGCGGATGCCGTCGAGGTCGACGACGGCGGTGTCGTTGCCGAGCAGTTCGACGACGCGGACGGGGATGGCCAGGCACATGGTCGTTCAATCCTGTTCAGTGATGCCGCACAGCGCCGCCCAGGCCTGGCCGAGGGCGATGCCGCCGTCGTTGGGCGGTGCCTGGCGGGCTTCGAGGACCGTCAGGCCCTGGGCCTGCAGCCGCGTCACCAGCAGGCCCGAGAGCAGCGCGTTCAGGAAGCAGCCGCCGCCCAGCGCCACCTGGCGCAGCCCGGAGGTCGCGGCGGCCTGCACCACCCAGCGCGCCAGGCCGTCGGCCAGCGCGTGGTGGAAGAGCAGCGCGCCCTGCGCGGGGCGGCCTTCGTCGGCGATGCGGGCGACCAGCGGTGCGAGGTCCATCACGCCGTCGGGGCGCAGTTCGACGAGGCCGGCGGCCTCGGCTGTGGCGGCGCGGGCATCGCCCGCCGCGGCCAGCGCTTCCAGCAGCATCGGCGCCTGGCCTTCGTAGGCCGCCGTCTCGCGCACGCCCAACAGACCGGCGGCGGCGTCGAACCAGCGCCCCGCGCTGCTGCTGGGCGGGCAGCGCAGGCCGCGGGCGAGCAGCTGCGACACCATCGGCGCGGCGAGCTGCGACGCGTAACGCGCGGCGATCTCGTCGCCGCGTCCCAGCGCGTGCAGCGCGGCGGC
>CAIWPS010000717.1 GCA_903914615.1 uncultured beta proteobacterium
CACCGCCTGGACCGTGATCGCCCACCAGGCCTTCGAGCGCGGCGCCTACGCCGAAGCCGAGCAGGGCTATGGCGAGCTGCTGGCCCTGACCGACGCGCAGGCCCCCGGCCGCGGCGAGATCGCCGAGCGCCAGGCCGCCGCAATCTACAAGCAGGGCGAGGCGGCGCGCAGCGGCGGCGACGTCCGCGCGGCCGTGGGCCATTTCGCGCGCGTGGCGGCGCTGTCTGGCCTGGCCGGCACATCGGCGGTGCGCGCCAGCGCGCAGTACGACGCCGCGGCCGCGCTGATCGGCCTGAAGGACTGGGCCGGCGCGGCGCAGGCGCTGGAAGACTTCCGCCGCGATCAGCCCGGCCACGCGCTGCAGACCGAGGTGCCGGCCAAGCTGGCGCTGGCCTACCTGGAACTGGGCCGTCCAGCACAGGCCGCGGCCGAGTTCGAGCGTGTCGCGGCACAGGCCGGCGACCCCGTGCTGGCGCGCGGCGCACTCTGGCAGGCGGCCGAGCTGCAGCAGCAGGCGGCGGTGCAGGCGCCGCCGAAGTCGCCGCTGCTGGCCACCGCCATCAAGGCCTGGGAACGCTACCTGCAGCAGTTCCCGGCGCCACTGGAACCCGCCGTGCAGGCACGCTGGCAGCTCGCCACGCTGACGCGCCAGGACGGGCAGACGGCCAAGGCGCTGGCCTGGACGCAGGCCGTGCAGCAGGCGGATGCCTCGGCGGGCGACGCGCGCACGCCGCGCACGCGCGCGCTCGGCGGCCAGGCCGCGCTGCAGCTCACCGAACCCTTGCTCGCTGCCTACCGCAAGGTGCCGCTCATCGAACCGCTGGCCAAACAGCTGAAGCTGAAGAAGGCGAAGATGGAAGAGGTGCTGCGCGCCTACGCCGCCGCCGCCGAGCAGGCCGGCGGAGAGGCCGCCGAGGTCACCACCGCGGCCACCTTCCACACTGCGGCGCTGTACCAGGACTTCGGCAAGGCGCTGATCGATTCGGCGCGGCCGAAGAAGCTCAGCAAGACCGAACGCGAGCAGTACGACGTGATGCTCGAGGAGCAGGCCTTCCCCTTCGAGGAAAAGGCCATCGAACTGCACGAGAGCAACGCCCGCCGCACCGCCGCCGGCGTCTACGACGAATGGGTGAAGAAGAGCCTGGAGGCGCTGGCGAAACTCAAGCCGGTGCGCTACGGCAAGGTCGAGCGCGGCGACGACAGCCTGCCCGCCGACCTGGCGGCCCTCAACGCCGCGCTGCAGGCCGCACCGGCCGATGCCCGGCTGCTCAACCAGCGCGGCATCGCGCTGCGCCGACTGGGCCGCTTCGACGACGCGCGCCAGGCCTACGAGGCCGCCATCGCGATCGCCCCGCAGGCTGTTGCGCCGCAGCTGAACCTGGCCATCCTGCGCGACCTCTACCTCGGCGACGCGGCAGGCGCCGTGCCGCTGTACCAGCATTGCCTGGAACTGGCGCCGGCCGAGGCGCCGCTGCTGGGCAAGTGGCTGGCCGAGCTCAAGTCGCGCAAGCCGCTGCCGAACACAGCCGAGACGGCACAGACGGCCAAGGCCAAGGAGCCGACATGAAACACGCACCGACCCTCGCCCTGTTGCTGGCCGCCACCGCCGCGAGCGCGCAGGACCGCGCCGACATCGACCGCACGCAGATCACCGGCAACCGCGAGCTGCCGAAGGTGCTTTACATCGTGCCCTGGAAGAAGCCGCTGCCCGGCGTGCTCGCCGGCCGCCCTGTGCACAGCGTGCTCGACGAGGCGCTGGCGCCGGTCGAACGCGATGTGCTGCGGCGCGAGATCGACTATGCCGCGCAGGTGCAGGCGCGCGCCTCGCCGGCCGAAGAGAAGTCCGCCACCCAGCCCAACCGCCCCACCGCCCCGAACGGAGTCTCCCGATGAACGCCCTCAACACCGCCGTCAAGTTCTTCCAGGACTGCGGCGCCTTTCTCTACCCCAGCCTGCTGATGATGTCGGTGGGCCTGGCGATCGCCATCGAGCGCTTCTTCTTCCTCGCCCGCGCCCGCGCCGCCAATCGCGCGCTGTGGGAGCAGGTGCTGCCGCTGCTGCAGAGCGGCCGCTTCAAGGAGGTCGCGGCCATGGTCTCGTCGTCGGACTCGGCCATCGGCAAGATCGTCAGCAACGGCCTCACCCGCATGCAGAGCGCGCGCCGCCGCGAGGACATCGACCACGCGATGGAGGAAGGGATGATGGAGATCGTGCCGCGGCTGGAAAAGCGCACCCACTACATCGCCACCTTCGCCAACACCATCACCCTGGTCGGCCTCCTGGGCACCATCATCGGCCTCATCAAGGGCTTCACCGCGGTGGCGCAGGTGAACCCGGCCGAGAAGGCCGAGCTGCTGTCGGCCAGCATCTCGGTGGCGATGAACAACACCGCCTTCGCGCTGATGGTGGCCATCCCCTTCCTGCTCATCCACGCCTTCCTGCAGGCGCGCGCGTCGGAGATCGTCGACAGCCTGGAAGCGGCCAAGATCACCTTCCTGAACCTGGTGCAGCGCCTGTCCGGTGACCAGCTCTCCGCCAAGGAACAAAGGACATCATGAGAGTCCGCCGCCTGCGCAAGGAAGCTGCGCACCTGGAGATCACCGCGTTCATCAACCTGATCGTGGTGCTGGTGCCTTTCCTGCTCTCGACGGCGGTCTTCACGCGGCTGGCGGTGATGGACCTGAAGCTGCCGGCGGCGCAGTCGGCGCTGGAGCAGCTCAAGGGCAAGGACCTGCAGCTGGAAGTCGTGATCCGGCGCGACGCCTTCGAGGTCGGCGACCGCATCGGCGGCCTCATCCAGCGCATCGAACGCAAGGGCGACGGGGCCGACCTGAAGACGCTGGCGGCGCTGATGGTGCAGGTCAAGGGCCAGTTCCCCGACAAGGCCGAGGCCTCGGTGCTGGCCGAGCCCGACACGCCCTACGACGACCTCGTGCAGGTGATGGACGCGGTGCGTTCCAGCGTCACCGCACAGGGCCCGAAGCTGCTGCGCGCCGAACTCTTCCCCAACATCTCCATCGGCGACGCGCCGGTGCGCAAGGCGGCACTCGTCACCGCCAAGGCAGGGTCCTGATGGCTGCACTGTCCGGCATCGAGAAACGCGCCCAGCGCAAGGCGCGCGGCGGCGCCGCCATGGACATGAACCTGGTGTCGCTGATCGACGTCTTCACCATCCTCATCTTCTTCCTGCTCTCCAGCGCCAGCGGCGTCGAGACGCTGGCCAGCCCGAAGGCCGTGAAGCTGCCGCTGGCCAACATCGAGCAGGCGCCCAAGGACACCGTGGTGCTGGTCGTCAGCGGCGAGGAGATCCTGGTCGAAGGCCGGCGCGTCGCCACCGTCGCCGAGGCGATGGCCAACGAAGACGACCTGCTGCCCGGGCTCAAGGCCGAGCTCGACGTGCTGGCCGCGCGCAAGACCGTGCGCGCCGAGAACGCCGGCCTGGGCCAGGCCGTGACGATCATGGCCGACAAGCAGATCCCCTACCGGCTGCTGCGCAAGGTGATGTACACCTGCGCGCGCGCCAACTTCAGCGACGTCTCTTTTGCCGTGCGCAGGAAGATCGAGGCCTGAATGAGCATGCTCGCGATGGGCTCCGCCGTCACCTTCCGCATGCCGGTGCTGCCGTGGGCGACGGCGGCGGCCGACGAGCGGCGCTTCCGCCGCATCCTCACCACGCTGGTGGTTCTGGCACTGCTGTGGGGCCTGGTGGTGCCCTACATCCGCCTGCCGCAGGCCGAGCGCATCGAGGCGCAGCCGCTGCCGCCGGCGGTCGCCAAGCTGCTGCTGGAGCGGCCCGCCACGCCGCCCGCGCCACCCCCGCCGCCGGTGGACAACGTCACCGAGGCGGCACAGAAGGACGCCCCCAAGCCCAGCGCGGTGACGCCGCCCAAGCCGGTGCCGAAAGCGGCCCCGGTGCCCGAGGCGCGCAAGCCCGTCGAAGGCAAGCCGCCCGGCGAGGTGGCGCTGGACAACGCGCGCAGGAAGGCCAGCGGCGTCGGCCTGCTGGCGATGAAGAACGAACTGGCCGAGATGACCGGCGCCCCCGTGGCCGTGCAGCTGCGCCAGGACATCAAGCCCGGCCCCGGCGTCGGCGTGGGCAGCGGGCCCGGCGTGGGCGCCGGCACCGAGGCCGGCGTGCCGGTGCGGGCGATGATCACCAGCAACGCCACGCGCGGCAGCGGCGGCATCAACACCGCCGCCTACAGCCGCGACACCGGCGGCGGCGGCCA
>CAIWPS010000718.1 GCA_903914615.1 uncultured beta proteobacterium
CGCCGAAGCGCTGCAGGTGGACGACAGCGCCACCGTCGCCCTGTGGCCCGCCGTGACGCTGCTGCGCGACCCCGAAGGCCAGCTGACGCTGCCGCAGGTGCAGGCCCAGGCCGCGCGCTTCCAGCGGCCCACGGGCACGCCGGGCAACCTCGGCCGCACCAGCGACGTCGTCTGGCTGCGCGTGCCGCTGCACGTGGCCGCGGGCGATGGCGTGTCGCGGGTGCTCGAGATCGACTACCCCTCGCTCAACCGCGTCGACGTCCACCTGCTGCAGCAGGGCCGGCTGCTGCTGCAGCAGCGCCTGGGCAACGAGCTGCGCTTTGCCGACCGGCCGCTGCCCACGCGCACCCACGCCGTGCCGCTGGCGCTGCCGGCCGGCGACAGCGAACTGCTGCTGCGCGTGCAGACCACGAGTTCGATGGTGCTGCCGATGACGCTGCGCACGCCGGCGGCGTTCACGGCGCAGGAATCGCGCACCCAGCTGCTGCTGGGGCTGATCAGCGGCGTCGCCGTGTGCATGCTGACCTACAGCCTGTTCAACGGCCTGGCCCTGCGCGACCGCCTGTTCGCCGACTATGCCGCGCTGCTCGGCGGCAACCTGGTGTTCACGCTGGCCTACTTCGGCATCGGTGCCCAGTACCTGTGGCCCGACAGCCCGCAGCTGTCGATGCAGGTGGCGCCGCTGGCGGTGCTGGTGGCGGTGGCCGCCGGCGCCCACTTCATGCGCGCCACGCTGGCGGTGGACGAGCTGAGCCGGTTCAGCGGCCGCGTGCTGGGCGCCGCCGGCATGGCGGCGCTGGCCAGCCTGGGGCTGGCGCTGCTGGGCCTCATCGAGTACCGCCTGGCGCAGACCCTGGCCACCGTGCTGGGCCTGACCACCACCGTGGCCGTGCTGCCGGTGGCCTACGTGCGTGCGCGGCGCGGCGAACGCGTGGCCGCCTACATGCTGTTCGGCTGGGCCTTCTACGCCACCGGCGCCATCACCGTCGCCAGCCTGCTGCGCGGCTACCTGGCGCCGGGCTTCTGGACCCAGTACCTCTACCCGCTTTCGATGATGGTGGAGATGTCGGCCTGGATGGCGGTGCTGAGCCTGCGCGTGCAGACCATCCACCGCAACGCCGACCGCGCGCGGCTGGAGAGCGAGGCGCTGCGCGCGCTGGCGCATACCGACGCCCTCACCGGCCTGCCCAACCGCCGCGGCCTGCAACTGCGCCTGCAGGCCGCGCTGCCGCGCGCCAACCCGCAGCAGCTGCTGGCCGTGTTCCTGCTGGACCTGGACGGCTTCAAGCCCGTCAACGACCGCTGGGGCCACGACGTCGGCGACGCGCTGCTGGTGGCCGTGGGGCGGCGGCTGCAGGCGCAGCTGCGCAGCGCCGACGTGGTGGCAAGGCTGGGCGGCGACGAGTTCGTGGTGCTTGCCGCCGGCCTCGCCGACGAAGGCATGGCGCGTGCCGTCGGCCAGAAGATGCTGGCCGCCTTCGACACCCCCTTCGACGCCGGCGGCCAGACCTGCAAGGTCGGCCTGACCATCGGCTATGCGCTGGCGCCGCTGGACGGCAGCGACGGCGACGAGCTGCTCAAGCGCGCCGACGCGGCGATGTACGCCGGCAAGCAGGCCGGCCGCCATCGGCTGGAGCGCGGCGGCCGCAAGGCCGCGACCGCCTGAGCCCGCCGCCGCCCGCGGCCTACTGCATGAAGCCGATGGGCTGGCGCTTGCTGCCGGCGCCGGGCAGGTCTGCCAGTTCGATGGCGGCCCGGCCGGCCAGGCGGGCGTTGCCGAAGCCGGTCATCCAGGCGCGTCGCATCTCGCGCGGCGCCATCGCGGCCAGGCGCTCGAGCACGGCGTCCGCGGGCGTATCGTCGAAGCGCTGACCCCAGTCGTGGGCCGAGCGCAGCTTGCGGTACAGGCGCAGCGCGATGGCGCGCGCGGCATCGGCATCGGGCGCCTGGACCTCGAACACGTTCATGCGGTTGAGGATGGGCTCGGGGATGCTGCGCTCGTCGTTGGCGGTGGCCACCCAGATGAGCTGGCTGGCGTCGATGGCGACCTCGGCGAACTCGTCGGTGAAGGTGCACGCTGTGTCGTGCTCGAGCAGGCTGTAGAGTGCGCCCAGCGGGTCGTAGGCATGCTCGGCGCGCGCCTTGTCGATCTCGTCCACCACCATCACCGGGTTGGCGTAGGCGCCGTCGACCAGCGTTTCGAAGACCTTGCCCGGCCGCGCACCCTTCCACTGGCTGGAAGCGCCCGAGAGCACCCAGCCGGCGGTCAGGCTGCTCATGCTGATGAAGCCCAGGCCGGTGCCCAGCAGCTGCGCGATCTCGCGCGCGAAATGGGTCTTGCCGATGCCCGGGGGCCCCAGCAGCAGCATGGGCGTGATCTCCAGCGCGTCGCGGCTGTCGTGGCACAGCGCGAGCTGGCGGCGCACGTCGTCGAGCACCTCGTTGAAGTTCGGCATCTCGTCGTAGAGATGGTCCATCGCCGGCAGGCTGCCGGGCTTGACCTGGAAGCGCTCGGGACCCTTCTCGATCATGCGCTCGTAGGTGGCGCGCAGGTGTTCGTGTTCGCGCGCGGGCAGCTTGTCCAGCCTGCTCTCGACATCGCCCACCCGGTACACGCTGCGCATGCGCGCGATCGGCATGCCGCCGCGCGGGGCTGGGGGAGAGACGGTGACCAGACCGGTTTCAGCGCTCATCGGGACAGGCTCCTTCACAGCGAGTGGCGAAACGTCCGCGGGTGCAGACCCATTGGAGCAAAGACTGCCACAGCCGCGCCGCAAAACAAAGGCCCACCGGTACCCCAATTCGGGGATCACGCCACGGCGGGCGCACCGTTCATCGGCCGCGGCGGCGAACCGTCGGCGTCGCGCCGCCAGTCGTCGCAACCTGCTCGCGACGCCGGGGGCCGCTGCCTACAGTGCAGTCATCGCATCCCACCCCGCACACCAGCAAGGAACGCACCATGAACACCCGCCAAGCTCCCCAACGCACCGCCGCCCTCGCTTCCCTGGCCCTGGCCGCCGTGCTCACGCTGGCCATGCTGGCCGGCGTCGACACCCTGGCCCGCACCGACGCCCCGGCGCAGCAGATGGCGCAGGCGCACCAGCCGCGCGCCTGAACGGCTTCCCTCGATCCCTCCTGAGTCTCGCCCGACGAGACGTTCGCCCCGGCCTGCCGGGGCTTTTTTCATGGTGCGCGCTGCACCGGGGGCGTGCAGGCTAGAACAGGTGCTGCGCCAGGAAGGCCAGCGTGCGGCCATGGGCCAGCGCCGCGCTCGGTGCATGGTAGGCGGCGCGCGCCCAGCAGTTGAAGCCATGCATGGCCGCCGGGTAGACGTGCACCTCGGCGACCTTGCCGGCCACCGCGGCACGCACCTGCTCGACCGCCGCGGGCGGGATGTGGTCGTCGTGCCCGGCGTAGTGGAACTGCAGCGGGCAGGTGATGGCCGCGGCCAGGTCCAGCTGGCCCTGGATGCCGCCGCCGTAGAAGGCCACCGCGGCATCGACGCCGGCGGTGGCCGCCGCCAGCCAGGCCAGCCGCCCGCCCATGCAGTAGCCGAAGCTGCCCACCTTGGCGCCGGCCACCTCGGGCCGCGCACGCAAAGCGGCCACGCTGGCGGCAACGTCGGCCCGCGCGTCGGCGGCGCCATAGCCCTGCATCAGCCCGTAGGCGCGGTCGCGGTCGCTGCCTTCGTAGCCCAGGTCCACGCGTGGCGCGCCGCGCCAGAAGGCGTCGGGCGCGAGGACGACGAAGCCGTCGAGCGCGTACTGCTCGGCGACGGCGCGGATGTGCGCGTTGACGCCGAAGATCTCCTGCCACAGCACCAGCCCCGGCCCGCGGCCGGCGGGCGGCAGCGCCAGGTAGCCGGCGAAGCCGGGGGCGATCTCGATCCATTGCGTGTTGGCGGGCTGGCTCATGCTGGGTTTCCTCGAAGCGGGTTCAATAGGTTCTGCCTTTTCTGTATTGCGCATGTTGCCGCCTTTGCAGCGGCGCCGCCTGCGCCAGCGCAGCGAACGTGGCGCCGGCATGGGCATGCGAGATGGCCAGGCCCAGCGCGTCGGCGGCGTCCTTGCCGGGCAGGCCGGGCAGCTTGAGCAGCCGGCGCACCATTTCCTGCACCTGGCCCTTGTTGGCCAGGCCGTGGCCGACGACGGCCTTCTTCATCTGCAGCGCGGTGTACTCCGACACCGCCAGCCCGCCCGAGACCAGCGCCGCCAGCGCCGCGCCACGGGCCTGGCCCAGCAGCAGCGTGCTCTGCGGGTTTACGTTGACGAAGACGATCTCGACGCAGGCGCAGTCGGGGGCATAGCGCTCGACGACCTCGCGCACCCCGTCGAAGATGATCTTCAGCCGCCCCGGCAGGTCGCCGCGCGGCGCTTCCAGCGTGCTGATGGTGCCGCTGGCCACGTAGGCCAGGCGTGCGCCCTGGGCGTCGATGACGCCGAAGCCGGTGCGCTGCAGGCCGGGGTCGATGCCGAGGATCAGCATGACGTCAGCGCCGCGCGGCCGCCCGAAGGCGCTCTGCCCTCTCGGGGGGCAGCGAACGGAGTGAGCTTAGGGGCGGCATCAGACGAAGTACCAACGTACCGAGTGAAAGAAGACGGGCGCCGCGAAGCACAGCGGCGCCACGCGGTCGAGCAGGCCGACGGCACCGGTGACCGAGCTGCGGTTGCCCCAGAAGCGCACGCCGGCGTCCTTCTTCAGCGCCCGCATCACGAACTCGCCCAGCGTGCCGCAGCCGCCCGCCACCGCGGCCATGACGGCGGCGCGCAGCGGGTCGACCGGCGTGATCCAGAACAGCGCCGCCCCCGCCACCGCCGCCGCCAGCAGCCCCAGCGCCCAGGCGCGCACCGAGAAGCTGCGGTCGATGTGCCGTGCCACCGGGCGCCGGCGCAAACGGCGGCTGGCCAGTTCCTGCGCAATCTGCGCCGCGGCGCAGACGATGACGAGGTAGAAGAGCAGGAAGGCGCCGCGGCCGCCGTAGCCGGGCAGCTTCAGCAGCAGCAGCGCGGGGGCGTGGCTCAGACCGTACACGCAGACCATGATGCCCCACTGGATCTTGGCGTTGCGCTCCAGGAAACGCTCGGGGTCGCCGGCCAGTGCGCTGGCCACCGGGATCGCCAGGAACACGTACACCGGCACGAAGACGGTGAAGAGGTCGAAGGCCCGCGTGCCGACCAGCAGGTACTGCACCGGCAGCGCGAAGAAGAAGGCCAGGATGAGGCTGCGGTGGTCGCCGCGCCGCGTCTGCACGAGGGTGATGAACTCGCGCAGCGCCAGGAACGAGAAGATGCCGAAGGCCAGCGTCGCCCCCACCGGCCCCGAGACCCAGGCCAGCCAGAACACCACCGCGCCTATCCAGAGCGCGCGCAGGTCGCGCAGCAGGCGCTGCTGGCGGTCGCGCCGCGGCTCGTCCAGCGTGGCGTTGCCCTCGCGCAGCAGGCGCGTGCCCACGCCCATCGAGACCAGCGTCAGCACCCCGAACAGCGCCACGAAGAGCAGCGCCACCTGGCCGTCGACGCTGAGCGTGCGCAGGGCGTTCATGTCCGGCCTGGCCGCGCCGCCAGCACGGCGGCGCGGGCGCGTTCGAGGAACTCGCGCTTGTCCTCGCCCGGCGCCAGCGTGATCGGCACGCCGAAGGTCACCGTGCACAGCACCGGCACCGGCACCACCTCGCCCTTGGGCATGACGCGCTGCACGTTGTCGATCC
>CAIWPS010000719.1 GCA_903914615.1 uncultured beta proteobacterium
CAGCGAGCAGTCCACGGGGCCTGGCAGCATCGGCCTCGAGCACTGCGATGACAGCCTGCTGAACGACCGCAGCCGCCTTCGCCACCTCCAGGTCGTGCGCCAGCGCCGCAGAGCACTCGCGCTCCAGCGCGAGGTCTTCGGCCGCCGTCCTGAGCTCACGCTGGGCGGCCAGCAGCTCGCGCCGAAGCGCCGCGATGCGCTCGTCCGCGCGGTCGGCCCGCTTCTGCTGCACCTGGGCGACGCGGAAGCCTTCGCCTCGATCCTTCGAACGTGTCATGCACCACCTCCGAAGCAGCAGAGACCCAGGACACCGGCGCTGATCGGGCTGAAGCCGAGAGGCGGGCGCAGGAGGTTGCGCAACGTAGCCTCAACGGCGCGCTCGAGCTTCACGCGCGCCTGCTCTCGGAGGACTGCGTCACGGAAGCTCTCTCGCATGTTCAGGCTGACGCCGTAGCGATAGGCCATCGCTCGGCGGAACTCTTCGATGGTCAGGCGGGTGTCGGTCACGGCCGCTCTCCTGGTTCCATGGGCTTCCACTCCTTGCCGTCGAAACGCTCGCCGCCCATCGCCGGCCAGTAAAGCAGGCAGTGGCCCCGATACGGGTCGCCAGGCTCCGAAATGCCCCAGTACTGACGGTCGTCTTTGAACCAGACCCGCAGCGTGTCCTTACGCCACGCGCGGCGGTGACAGTCGACCGCGTCCTCCATGAGGCGCTGTGCTGTCGTCATTCGCCCTGCTCCCGCCACCTGGCCATCGCGATCACGTCGAGCGCCTCGCGATCAGCATCGAAGCACTCCGCCAGCGGCTGCTCGATCGCTTCGGCCTGGCCTGCCGCCGAGCCCTCGACCAGGTCGACGCCGTGCTTGCTCGCGATGTGGATCAGGACGCAGGCCACGAGCTTCTGCGCGCCGTCGCCCACATTGAGCGTGGGGTACCGACGATCGAGTTCGACGGTCCAGCCCTGAATCGTGGTGCGGCCCTCGACGTGCTGAAGCACACCTTCGACGACGACTCTCATGCGACCTCCTCGATGAGCGAGGCTTGGACCACCGGGAGCGCCAGCTGCTCGATGGCGACGATGACGCGCGCGCCGTGTTCGTCGGGCTCCATGCGCTCGAGCATCAGTCGCCGGATGCGCTTGTCGTCGGCGTAGACGATGCCCTGCAGCGCGTCAGACGTGACTTTCTCGCAGTTCCCGAGGTCAATGCACTGCACGGTGTCGTCCCACCACGCGCCGAGCTTCGACTGGCGCTTTTTCCAGTCTAGAGGCCGGTGCGGGAACAGGCGCATGTGCACGGCGATCCGTCCCTCGAGCGGCGCAGCAATGCCGGCCGCGTTGGCGATCTTCGCGACGTCGCGCTTGAACTGCTTCGCCTCGTTGCTCAGGTGGACGAGGGCGCGGCGTGCGCCTGGCGGCACGAAGCTTTGCCAATACCGATTTGAAGAGCACGGATAGGGTAGAACCAGGATGATCATGCGACCGCCTTGTAGCTGATCCCGAGAGCGCAACGCTTGGCTGCAGACTGATGCAATCCGAACTCGATGCCGAGCAATCGCCAGGAGAGCCCTTCGGCTCGGCGTCGACGCAGCGCGCGCACCTGTTCGTCGGTCAGAGATCGGTCGCTACGCGGCTTCTTGTTGGTACCGCGAGGTCCGAGCTTCTTACCCCGCGACCGCTCTGACTGAGCCTGACGAACGGCGATCGACTGAGGCTTGCCCAGCTTGGCCGCGCGTTGCTTGGCGCGCGTTTCGGCACTCGCTGTGCGACCACGTTGAGACGCCGCCATCCGAGCCTTTGTATCTTCCGACCGCTTCCGGCCGAGGTGAGATCCAGCGATCGCCAGCACGTTCATGCACAGCGGATTGGCGCCGACCCCGGCATCGTCGAGTGCACGCTGTTCCAGTTCCAGCAGAACATCACGCCCGGGCGATTCGGCTGTCTGGAACACCTGGAACAGTAGGCGCGAAGGGTCAATGTTCCAGATGGCTTGTAGTCGTGGGTTCGGATGGTTCCCGTTCTTCAGTCGCTGCTGGTGCTGGATCCAGCGGCGCGCAGTGTTGACGCTGCTTCCCACGTAGAAGCGTCCACTCGCTGCGTCGCTGATGCGGTAGATGCCTGCGATGATCACGCTGCTTCCCTCCGGGGTACGGGATTCGATACAGGCCCACGAGCGTCGATGAAGGTCGGGCAGCCGGGGCCGGTCGGATTGCGCAGCACCGTGGCGTCGACGGGGCTTCGGCGGTCGCACAAGGCGGCGTCGTGGCGGGCGCAGTGCTGGGACTGCGGGCAAGGCTTGCTTGGCGCGCAGCGCTGGAGGTGCAGCGGGGTGGCTGCCTCGATGGGGATGGCGGCGCGCAGCATCAGAACTCCAGCGGGTCGTCGCGCTCGGCCGGCTCGGAGTGCGGGCGTGCGGCTTCCCGGGTGGGCAGCGGCAGAGGCTTGGTCGTGCCACCGCCGCGCAGGTGATCGCTGCACAAGCGCCGACCGAAGTCGGACGTCCAGCGCTTGGCGCAGCCGTCGACGCAGCACAGGAGCGAGCTCTCCTGCTCCTCGGACTTGGCGCGGGCCCTCATTGCAGCCTCGGCGCGAACATGCCTTCGAGCAGCGCCTGCACCTCGGGCGACGGCGCGGGCAGCGCCGGATGCACGGTCTGGGCGTAGTCGAGGCCGATGCGCCCGCGCTCGACCGCCACGCGCAACGCCTGCTCGCGGCCCCGCGGATCGTGGCCCAGCGAGATTTGCCAGTCGGGCGCCCTGCCTGCGTCGCGCGCGGCGGCCACCAGGCGGTCGTAGGCCTGCTTGAACGCCATGCGTGCGCCGATACCGTCGCCGTCGTCCAGCAGGGGCTGGCACACGCGTAGCGCCTCGGCCATCTCGGTCGTCCAAACGACGCTGTCGGCCTCGGTCTTGGGCAGCATCGCCCAGGCTTCCTCGGCGCCCAGGCGGCCGTCCTCCAGGCGGGAGACGACGTCCTGCACGGTGAGGATGCCGCGCACCTCGCGCCGGCAGCGCCGCAGTGCGCCCAGCACCTGGTGCTCCGGGTAGGTCGAGATGTCCTCGACGAAGAGCTTCGCAGCGGGCTCGGTGAACACGCGGCCACACAGTTCGGCGGTCACGGCTACGGCCTGGAGGAGGGAGAGACTGGCCATCATTCGGTTCCCTGCGCTTCACGCGCTTTGGCTTCGGCGATCAGCGGCGCGAACGCGCTGGCGTTGGTCTGGGTGCGGTCGGCCTGGGCGGCAGCCGTGTGGGTCGTCTGGCGGCCCTGGGCCCACTGCGTGCGCAGCCCCTCCGCGTCCCTCAGCAGCAGGTCGACGGTGTGGGTGGCGCGGACGTAGTCCTGGCGCTGGTGGGTGAGGTACCAAGCCGCGACGCGGGGCGCCTCCTCGATGCCAAGGCGCTGCACCAGCTGCGCGATCTGGGCGTTGACCTTGGCGTTGCGCACCGGCGCGTCGCCGTATCGGTCGACATAGGCCGTGCTGTAGGCGTTCCACGTGGTAGCGCCCACCGGCTGGCCAGGCTTGGCGGCTGCGGGCTTCGGGGCGCGAGCAGCGCGAGTCGCAGCCGGCTTTGGCGAGGGTGCCGGCGTAAGGGTTTTCTGCGCTTGAGCGTGCTCCTGCTCTTGGGCGTGCTCCTGTTGCTGCTCCTGCTCCTGTTCCTGGCTTAGGAGGGGCTTCGAAGGGGCTTGGCGGCGGTCAACTATTTCGCCCTTCGGATCGCGCCGGCGGGAAAGATGGAACGCCTCGGAGTAGCGGTCGTGGAACAGCCCCAGGAATGGGCATTCCGGCACGCTCTCGTACTCGCGCTGCAGTCCGGCGCACCGGTTGTCTGTCGCCTTGAGTCCGTCAGAAACCTGCCACTTCGCCATCTCGATGACGAACACCATTTCGGTGTCTTCGTCGTACAGGCAGAATCCGACGTCGATGCAGTCCTGAAGCCCCTTCCGAGCCCCTTCCACACCCAGGCCGGTCTCGTGCGCCATGAAGAGCACCGGCTGGTAGTACAGGCCGAGCATGTTGGAGCCCGGCGCGGACATCAGATAGAGGGCCACCAAAGGGCCTTCGACCCCCCTCTTGCGAAGGGCCTTGCCGGTTTCGCCCGACCAAAACGTCGGTGCCACCTTGGCGTATTCGCGCATGCTCATGCCGCAATGCTCACGATCTGCGCATGGAAGCGCTGTTGCTGGATGAGCGCGTTGGCGCCGCGGCGCTCGGCCTGGCGGTTGCGCTCGCGAATGGCGGCCATCTCGGGCGCCTGCAACGACTTGATCTGCTCGAGCAGCCCAGCCACCGTCGCGGGCTCGACGATGATTTCCTCGGTGCGCGTCAGGCACGGCGCAAAGATGCCGAAGTCCTCGATCGCTCTGATCTGCGTCGCGGCGATCTGGGGCGCAGCGTCGAACGGCCGGAAGTCGAACGACCGCTCGGTGAGGTGGATGTGCATGTCCGTGGCGGCGTGCCGGATGTAGAACTCCGGCACCTCCCCGTTGTCACGAAGGAATTGCCACGGCTGCGCCTCGGCGATCATGAAAAGCCGCGCCGGCTCGAACCGCAGCGCGATGCGCACCGTCATAGCGTTGAAGTCCTGCTCGGCCGAGAGCTGCCACCCGGCTTGCTGGAGCTGGGTGGTCGTGCTCTCCCAGCCCGCGAAGATCACGCGGCAGGGACGACTCAGGAGCCGAGGCTCAGAGAGTGCCATCGGCGATCTGCGCCTCGATGTCCGCGAGCTTCAGCTTCTCGGCGCGCACGACGTCTTCGGCCGAGGCGACGACGCGCATCTGGCGCAAGAGCGCGTCCTTGGCCTTCTTGGTCGCCTCCTCGTTGAGTTGCTTGTTCGCTTCCGCCTTGATGGCGGCGATGTCGATGGCGCTCATGATTTCTTCCAGGTGATGGTGAAGGGCAGCACGTCGGCGACGCGTTGCCAGAAGGAGCGATTGCTCCGGGCGCGCAGTCGCGCCAGTTCGGCGTCGACCGCGATTCGGTGCTGCTCCTCGAGCAGCTGTGCGCGGGCGGCCGCGATAATCTGGTTGAGCTGATCGGTATTCATGCGGCGTGTCCTGAGAAGAGTCCGCCGCGGCTGCGCTCGAGGGCGTCGCTGAGGGCTGGGTTGAGCCAGACGACCTCGGTGCGCAGGCCTGTGCCGCGCCCGGCGCTGATCCGCGCGCGGGTCTCGTGCCGCTGCCAGCCGGCCAGCGCGAGGTCGTAGAGCCTGGTGGGGTAGCCGCACAGCACCACCATGCCGTCGACGGCGTTGAGCGCTTCGAGCAGCTGCTGGTGCTGGAGGGTGTTCAGCTCGTGCCGGTAGCCGCCGCCCTTGCGCAGGATGCGCGTCTCCGCGACATAGGGCGGATCGACGAAGTGCAGCGTGTCCGGGCCGTCGTGGTCAGCAATCACGGACAGCGCGTCGCGGTTCTCCACCAGAACGCCGGCGAGACGTTCGCCGATGGCGCCCAGCGCTCCCGGATAGTCGGCCCAGTTGTGCTGCGCCGTGCCGTACTTGCGCCGGGTGTCGGTGCGGAAGCCAGATGATGCGCCGCTGGCTGCCGCACCGCCGAAGCCCATCCCCGCGCGCACAGCGGTGCGCCGCGCGCGCTCCAGCGGATCGTCGGTCGGCTCGTAGGCCTGGTCGAACTCGTCGCGGGCGTAGGGCGTCAGCCTGCAGGCCTCGACGAGTTCCGCGCGCAGCGTCGGGTCGCGCAGCACGCGGAAGAAATTCACGATGTCGCCGTCGAGGTCGTTGTAGACCTCGGCGTAGACGCGCGGCTTCTGCAACAGCACGCCAGCCGCACCGCCGAACGACTCGACGTAGCAGCCATGCTCGGGGAAGAACTGCAGCAGCCACGGCGCCAGGCGGAACTTGCCGCCGTGGTACCGGAGCGCGGGGCGGGTGACCGTGGTCATTGAATTCGCCCCCATGCCGAGTGAATCTCAAGACCGAGTTCGCGGGCGACATGAAGCTCAAGGGTTGCCCCGCGACTTGAGTGGTGCCCTTGCAGCAGCCAAAGCGCATCGCACGTCACCAGTGCGGCCAGATCGCGGCGCAGGCAGGCATTCCAGCCTTCGTGGTCGCGACCGCGGTTGATCTCAACCGGACTGACGACGTCCCATCCCTCGGCACGCAGGCGATCGGCCTCGGCGTTGAAGGCGGGAAAGTTGAGGTCGGGCAGTCCGGTCATAGGTCCGGCGATGTAGATGCGCTTCATGCGGCCTCCCGCATCAGCGACGCGTCGCGGTAGTTCGCCCCGACGATGAGCGCGATCGACAGAGGCGACACCGAGTTGCCGCACATGCGCACCTGGGCCGTCTTGGTGAGGCGCTTCCCCGTCGACGTGCGGTCGATGATGTAGCTCGGCGGGAAGTCCTGGGCGTTGTAGAGCTCGCGCGGCACCAGCATCCGCAGGAGGATGTCGGTCACGACAACCGGGGGGCGGCCGCGAAGATGCACCGTCACCAGCGCCAGCCGATCTCGAGTCGTGATCGTTGTCAGCGGGTCGCGCAGGTCTGACCACTGGCCGCCGGTGCCGTGGTACCGCATCAGGAAGGCCGCAACGCGCAGCGCACCGGCCTCGTCTTCCTCGCTCAGGCAGTACTCGACCAGCGCCTGGTGCTCGCCACCAGCCGAGATGGTGGTGAGCGGATCGCGCGCGTCGCGCCCGATGCTGTGCTTGCGCAACGTCGTCAGGTGGGCGGCGATCAACTGCTGCTGGCTGCCCTTGGTAGTCACGGTGGACATCGGGTCGCGGATGTCGCGTGCGTGGGTCTCGTTGAAGCCGCCGTTGGCAGTCGTGATAGTGCGAAGCGGATCGCGGACGTCGAAGGCCACGTCGCGCATGTGGGTCACGTGCACCAGCACCGGCGCAGCGAGCATCAGCTCGCCGCGATGGGCGGCCGTCACGGTAGGCAGCGGGTGGTGGATGCCGCGCGTGCGGTTGCTCGCGTCGGTGTGGGTGGCCGGCACGATGAACGGGTCCGCGCTCTCGAGGACGAAGTTCTTCAGGCCGTAGGCGATGCGCCGCATGGTGGCGTCGACCAGATCGCGATCGCGTCCGAAGATCGACCGCGCAGGGATCGACCAGTCGATGCACTCCGCCGCGGCGCGCCAGCGCTTCTTGCCGCCCGTGCCGTTCTTGCTGTGCGTCAACTCGGGCCAGACGATCGGCTGGCCATCGAACCGGATGATCACGTAAAGGCGCTCGCGCGTGCTGCGCGCGCCCAGGTTCGCGTTCTTGATCACGCGCCACTGCACGTTACCGCCGAGGCCGCGAAGGTGCTCGATGAAGTGCCGCCAGTTCCGGCCCTTGCGCTTCGGGTTGGGCACCAGGAACTGATTGCGCCGCGGGACATGCTCGCCCTTGGCCGCGACGCGGTAGCTTTTTTTACCGGTCTTCTCGTCGATGGTGCGATCGAGCGTGACGACGCGTCCGGTGGCAGGGTCGCGCTTCGCGATCAGCGGCGACCAGTGGAGCATCTGCTCGACGTTTTCCAACGTCACGACACGCGGGCCCTGCCCGCTCTTGCTGAGCTTGCCCACCCACTTCGGGACGACCCAGGCGAGCGAGCGGATCTCTTGATCGCGCGGTTGGCCGCCGAGGGCCTGGCTGTGGTGCGTGCAGTCAGGTGATGCGTGCACGAGGCCAACGGGCTGGCCGGCGGTGACCTTCAGTGGATCCACCTTCCAGACGTCCTCGATGAAGTGACGCGTCTGCGGATGATTGATCTCGTGCATGCCGATCGCGTCGGGATCGTGGTTGATCGCGATGTCGACGTGCCGGCCGATCGCCTGCTCGATGCCCGTCGACGCGCCGCCGCCGCCGGCGAACAGGTCGATCACGAGCTCGGAGGCGATGCCCAGGAGGAACTGGTTGCCGATCATTCAATCCGCTCCCCGAGCCGGTCCAGATACCCGACGATCTGCTGCGTCTCGTGCCGCGTGAACTCGATGCGCTCGCTGCCCCGTTCGATCACGAACTGCCCGTCGCTCCAGAGGGCGATTCGAAGCACTGCGGAACCAACTGCATCGCCGCAGCGCGGAACCAACTGCATCGCCCCAGTGCCGGGCTTTGGGCCGCGCTTCTTGGGTGCGGGTGCCGGCGGCGGCAACGTGTCCAGGCCGGGCCAGCGCGGCAGGTCAGGTAGCGCCGCGCCTTCCGTCTTCACCACACGCTGCCGTGGCGGATCGTCGTCGTCTGGCACTGGTAGCGGCACGCCGTTGCCCAAGCGCCAGTAGAGCCGGGTGCCGCGCTTCTCTCGCGCGAGCATGCCGTGCTTGACGGCGTACTCCAGGCACGACGGGAGGCATGCTGACTCAATATCGACAGCCTCGGCGAGCACCGCGGTGGGCAGTTCGGCGCCGGGCGACAAGCCTTGAAGGTGCTCGATGACGAGCGCGGGTGCGGAGCCAGCTCTCGGAGCATAGGTGATCATCGCGGCGCCCTCCACTGCGGCGGTAGGCCATGTGCTGGCTGGTGCTCAACGGCGTAGACCGAGGCCGCTGCGTCGCCGAAGTCGGTCGTCCGGCCGGAAAAAAAGAGCGAGTTCATACGAGTCCCGCCCGCTTCAGCAACGCCCCGAAGTGCGCCAGCTGCGGCGCCAGCTCGGCCAGCGCGGCGTCGTGGCCGGCCTCGGCTTTGTGCAGGAATTTCTCGACCAGGTAGTAGATCGGCGTGGTGTCGCCCGTCTTTTCGATGTAGCGCTCAAGGTCGTCGACGCCGAATTTCCGCTTCTTGTTGTCCGAGTCGATCTGGGCGCTGAGCTGCACCGACAGGTTCGAAGGCGCGCAGTCCAGATCGATGGCAACCTTGCCGAGTCCTCGCTGATAGACGCCTGTTGCGATGCACTCGCGCAGGCTCGGGTAGATCTCGACCAGGCCGGGTTCGAAAGACAGCGTGAGCTGCTGTGCGGGCACCGCCGGCGCCACGCGGTTGGACGTGCGCTTCACGAGCGGCCTCCGGATTGGGTTATAAGCGGTGAGCTCAGCTCGTATCGCGCGTTATCACTGTTGGGCAAAAAAATGGAGGCATGGACAACGCCACACAACCACGCCGCAGCCAGGAACAGCAAGACCATGATCAGCCGCGCGCCGTGGCGCGCTCCCAGAGTTCGTCGAGCTGCTCGAGCTGCTTCTTGCTCAGCGAGCGACCGGCTTCGACTTGGGCACGCACCGAGACGAGGAAGTCGTGCTCCCACGAGTTCAGGCGCTCCTCGCGGTGCTCGCAGTCCTCGAGCAGCTGCAGGGTGTCGGCGTCCATTTCACGACTCCAGGCGACGGCCGAACGCGATGCGGTAGCGCGCGCCCTTGGCCGAGTGGGTCTCGTCGCAATAGCGGCGGAAGGCGTCCTCGTGCAGCTCGCCAGGACGCATCTCGATGCCGTGGCCCGTCGTACCGCCCTTCCAGGAGCCTTTCTCGGGGCCGACCTCGGCGCTGAAGTTCAGGTCCAGCCTGCGGTAGACGCGGGGCCGCGTGAACAGCGACAGCCACTTGAACCAGCCCTCGCCGAGCCGCGTCTCGCGCTCTTCGATGTGGGTCGTCGCGACGATGCGCTGGCCGTCGTAGTCGGCGAACTCGAAGCGGGCCTTGGGCACCGAAGCACGGCCTGCGTCGAACGCCGCCCAGTTCTTGAAAATGCCCTCTGGAGGCGCGCTCCAGATGTGCTCGCCCTGCAGGCCGTAGAAGCTGTGACGCACCTGGCGCCACTGTGTCCACGGCAGGAACTTCGACCAGCTCTTCGTGGTCGTGCTGTCGTGCGTCTGGGGCCCGAGGAAGACCTGCAGGAAGCCGTCGTTCAGGCTGAAGCCGTACTTGCGCGCGTGACGATCCCAGGACTGCTGCGGGTGCGTCCAGTGCTGGAACAGCTGAGGCAGCTCGAGGATGAACGAGTAGCCGCGCACCGCCAGCCAGAGGTGGCAGCCCGGGTGCTCGTCACCGTCACCAGAGCTGAGCACGGCGCGCCACGGGCGCCAGCTCTTCTCGTCCGGCGCGAAGACCGTGATGTACGGGCCGAGGTGGTGGTCCCGGTCGGAGTACCTGCGGTATCGGCGCATGGCTCAGTCCTTCCTACGTTCGACGTCGACGCGCTCGCGCCAGAAGTGCTGGCTCTGCTCGTAGCGCTCCAGCGACTCGGCCATCAGGCGACGGCGGCGGTTGGTCTCACGGCGCTCTTCGATGCAGGTGACGAACCACGCGACCACCACGGCCAGGGCCGCGACGACCAGGAGCAGGACGGCCTGCAGGAAGCCGGTGTACGGGGATGGGCACTGCATGGGTCAGGCCCCCTGCCCTGCCGGCTGGTCGTCGACCGCGGGCGCGGCGAGCCCCTGAGATTTGCGCCACAGCGCCGCTTGCACGCGGTCCGTGATCCGTGCCGGAAGTTCATCCGGCCACTTGTCCACCGCCTGGTAGGTGACGCCAATTGCCTCGGCGGCGGCGGGTATGGAACCGCCGAGGAGTTCAATGGCTTCGGTCTTGAGCATGCGCTCATTGAACCATAGTTCACGGGTTGCATCAACCGAAGTTCAGTCCATCCTTTCAACCATGGTTGATGAATTCAGGGCTGTGGAATATGGAAAGCGCTTCAAGTCCGCGATGGACGCTTGGGCAAAGGCAGATCGTCCCGAACGCACGGTGCACAGGGTCGCCGAGCAGCTTGAGATCACCTACCAGGGCGTGATGAAGCTGGCGGCCGGCAAGGTCAAGGCGCCCGGCGCCTACACCAACGCCAAGGCAGCGGAGCTTTTCGGCGTCGGCCCGGACTGGCTGGCGATGGGCGATCCGTACCCGCGTGAGCGAGGGAAATCAGCGAACGTGAGACCACTGCCGCATCGTCCCGAACTACCTTGGCCGCTCGACGGGGTTGACGAGAAAGCCGTTCGAGCTCTCGACCCAGAGGACCGAAGGAGACTGGCTGACGCAGTGGTCATAGCCGCTGGGTTTCTGAATTTGAGCGTCGCAAGCGCCAGGTCATCGCGCCGAGCAAACGGCCGGCGGCCGTGATCCTGTCCTTTTCAGCTTACGGTCGAGCAGGCCGTAGGCCTAGACGGGAATCCGATTGCGACGAGCGTGTCGGGATTTGCCGCGTGATTCCGTTTACAGGCAACCGAATAGGAGACTGAGATGTCATCCTTTCACCATGCACCGTTGATCGTGGATTTGATTCGAATGGTCGCCTCTCCGGAGGCTGGGCCCGAGCGGTTACTGGTGCTGCAGGACGAGCACGGATCCTCCGTCACGATCCGGGTGACCGACAAGGCATTGCGCAAACTGGCTGAAATTCTGGATAGTCCAGAGGCGACTCCGCCAGCGACCTGATGAAGCCGCCGGCCGGTCCAGGCACAAGACCGTACTTTTGCAGAAGGCTCGATTCTTCGTCCGGTGAGGATGAATCGCTGATTCGTCGCATGGCACGCCAGTAGACGGTGCTCCAGACCTTCACCTTGTGTTCGTATTCGTCCCTGCACCTGCAATATTCGCCCATCAACAGCTCCTAGGAATTCGGCAGCGCCCGCAACACGCGGGCTTTTTTGCGAGTTTGCTTGAACCATGGTTGACAGACAAGCGTGAACCGTAGTTCAATGCGTCCGTGCTCTGCATTTCGACAGAGCAGGAGACCGAGATGCAGCTCAAGGAAATCGACGACGCCGCCGCGGCGCTCGCCAACGTCAAGATCCCCGCGATCGCCACCCTCTGGCCCGACCAGGGAGGCCGCAACGGCGGCCTGATGCGCGGCATCGATGGCGGACCCGACTACTTCCTGATCTACGCCGACGACCAGGCGGCGGAGGCCGAACTCGAGTGGGGCGGCTACGGCAAGGAAGAGTCCGGCGCCAAGTCCGACCATGACGGCCTGGCCAACACGCGCGCGCTGATCGCCAGCGAGCACAGCCACCCGGCCGCAGAGTTCGCCGGCGAAGCGCGCGCGGGCGGCTTCAGCGACTGGTACATCCCGGCGCGCCGCGAATGGCGCGTGCTCGCGGGCAAGGTGCCCGACGCCTTCAAGCCCGACTGGTACTGGTCCTCGACGCAGTACTCGCGCACCAACGCGTGGGTGCAGGACTTCGGCGTCGGCTACCAGATCCTCGACGGCAAGTTCTTCTCGCGTCGCGTCCGGCTCGTCCGCAGATTGTTCCTTTGATCCTTCAGTCCTTCTGAAGGCCCAAGCGAAGCAACTACGGGAGAAGAGCATGGCAGCACAAGAGAGCCTCGGGCTTGTGGGCATTCACGCCACCTGCCCCCAAGCCATCGCCAGCGTCGCGCTGATGCACGCCGCGATGGATGACACGGCGGACTACGCCGTCAACCACGCCGCGGGCGCCCGCTTCACCGATGCTCAGATCGAGCAATTCACCGACCAGGCCGACGCCGCGGCGCGCCTGGAGGCGCTCGACGACATGCGCCACGCGCTGCGCATCGTCTGGAACGAGGCGCTGGCGTCGCTCGGCCGGCTCAACCCGCGCAAGCTGCCGATCGTGGCCGGCGGCAAGGTCGCGCTGATCTCGCTGCCCGAGGTTCTGACGCTGTGCGGCGAGACGAACCACCTGTACGTGCTGCTGGCCGACGTGCTGCGCGGCGCGAACGCGGACGTGCTGCACATCCACCTGCGCTCGGCCTACATCGAGCGCGTCGCCGAGCAGCTCGTCGACCTGGGGTGGCAGCAGTGAGCGCGACCTCCATCTTTCCGCGCGCCGACAAGGCCGCGCGCGAGGTCGATCCGATGATCCTCGCCCAGGCGCTGGACCACATCGCGAAGTCGGCGGCCAGGAGCCGCACCAGCACGCGTCGCCTGCGCTGGATCGAGCAGCGCGCGATCTTCGCGCTGGAGGGCCGTGAGTATCGCGACATCGATCTCGACCTGCCCAAGGATTCCGGCAACACGTCGGAAAAGAACGCGCGACGCATCGCCTACCTGCTCTCCGCGCTGCATCGCATCAACGCGCTGGGCCCGACGCCGTCAGTTCAGCAGATCGTCGACGAAGCGCTCGGGATCGCGGAGGCGCAGAGTTTTCCGGCGGACGTGCTGCCGGCGCGCCAGACGATCACGCTCGGCGCCGGTGACTCCAACGAATTGCCCTCAGGCAACCGCGAGGTCTTGGATGGCGCCCTGTGGCTCGATCTCGGGAGGACTGCCTGATGGCCAGCGTTACTCACGGCATGCACAACACGCGTACCTACGTGATCTGGCGCGCGATGAAGGCTCGCTGCACGAATCCAAACGTCGACAGCTTTGTCCGCTACGGCGGCAGCGGCGTCACCGTGTGCGCCGCCTGGCTTGCGTCCTTCCAGGCCTTCCTGGGCGACATGGGCGAAGCACCGGCCGGGATGTCGATCGATCGATTCCCGAACAAGACCGGCAACTACGAGCCCGGGAATTGCCGGTGGGCGACTTGGCGACAGCAGAACGGAAACCGAGTCGACAACCTCGTCCTAGAGCTCAACGGCCGTAGCCAATGCGCTGTCGCTTGGGCGCGGGAGATGGGCTACGAGAAGTCGCTGATCGTCGAGCGCGTGCGCCGGGGCTGGTCCGCCGAACGCGCCATCTTGACGCCTCCTCGTGACAACCGTGCCCCGCGGAGGTGCGCATGAAGGCCGCGCTTCACAGCCTTTTGGTGTGGTTCACCGGGATGCCCGACGAGTGGGAGACGCTGCAATGACCCGCGGCTGCACCGGAGCCGGCTGCCGCCAAGGCCGCATGCCCGAGGCCTGCGACTGCGAGCTCTCGCGCGAACTGGGCGTCGACCCAGACTACGTCATCCCGCCGCCCATGCTGACGCCAGACGACCACGCGGCCATCGCACGCGTGCGTCGCTGGACCCTCGTTGCCATTGCCGCCGGCTTCGCCCTCCTCGGCGCGCTACTGGGCATCTCCGACGCGAGGTTCACGCCGTGAACGCGTACGAGCAAGCCCTCGCACTCGCCGCCCAGGCTGGCCACGCGTTCTACGTGAATCGGCATGGTGAACTGTTGCTGGCCCAAGCTCACAGGGAGCGCCTGTGCTGTGCGATTGCGCATCCGAGCGGCACGCTGGAGTGGGTGGTCCAGGGCTACTCGCACGCGGTGGCGCTGAGCGCAGGCGGTGCGACATGAACGCCCCCGACCGAGTCATCCCGATCGTGGCCGAGCCTTCGCTGGTCGTCCGCGCCTCCAGCTGGGGCGGCCTCTTCGACTGCGCCATGCGTTGGGAGGGCGAGCAGATGCTGGGCATTCGCAAGGCGGCCGGCCTGCGTGCCCACCTTGGCACCTCGGTGCACGCGTCGACGGCAGCCTACGACCTCGGCCGCCTGCCGGGCGGACAGCCGATCAGCGTCGACGATGCCGCGTCGGTCTTCGTGGACACGCTGCGCAACCCGGGCCGCGACGTCGACTTCGGCGTCGACGACCTCACGCTGGTCGAAGCGGAACGTACGGGCCTAGCGCTGCACACGGCCTACTGCTACGACTTGGCGCCGCAGTTCACGTTCCAGTCGGTGGAGATGACGCTCTCCCCGCTCGACATCGACTGCGGCGGTGGCACGGTGGTGCGCCTGACCGGCCAGATGGACCGCGCGCGCGTCGCCGAGACGCCCGCTGGACCGGTCATCGCCGACGTGAAGACCGGAACCCGCGTCGTCGTCGACGGCAAGGCGAGCACACGCGGGCGCAGCCCGCAGCTGGGCACCTACCAGCTGCTGTACGAGGAGACGGCGCAGCAGCCGTCCGCTGGCGCACAGATTCTCGCGCTGCCCACCAAGGGGAAGGCCGTCGCCCTTGCCTCGGAGGTCTTCGACGCGCGGCGAGTGATGGTTGGCGTCGACGGCCAGCCCGGACTCATCGACTTCGCCGCGCAGATGTTCCGCGCCGGCCTGTTCCCTCCGAACCCCTCTTCCAACCTGTGCTCGCAGAAGTACTGCGCGCGCTGGGCCACCTGCAATTTCCACGAGTGAAGGACTACGCGAACATGACCGCTACCACTGACATCACCCAGCTGCGCACGCCGCGGCCGCCAGTCGCCGAGCCCGACCAGGCCGTCGACCTGTTCACCGCCAAGGGCTTCGAGCTCGCCATCCGCATCGGCAAGGCCTTCGCCACCTCGAACGCGGTACCGGCCCAGTTCCGCAACTTCACCGAGAAGAAGGAAAAGGGCGGTGCGATCGTGCTGGTGGAGAACCCGGCCGCACTCGGCAACTGCATCGTGGCCATCGAGACCGCGCGCGCCGTGGGCATGTCTATCACCGCCGTGATGCAGCAGGCCAACATCATCGAGGGCAAGCTCTCGTGGTCGGCCCAGTTCGTCATCGGCGCGATCAACGCCTCGGGCCGCTTCACGCCGCTGCGCTTCGACATGAAGGCCAAGGGGCCGATGAAGGCGACTTACCGCGAAAAGCAGGGCTGGAACAACGAGAAGCGCGGCTTCGACTTCGTCGACCGGACGGTCGAGGTCGACAACGTCGAGTGCATCGCCTGGGCGTTGCCCCGAAACTTCGCGTGCCCGCCCGGCATCTACACGCTCAAGCAGGCGCGTGACGCAAACCTGCCGGTGATCGAGTCGGCGCCGGTGTCCATGAAGATGGCCGTCGAAGAAGGCTGGTACGCGAAGCCGGGCTCGAAGTGGCAGACCGAGATGCGCACGCTGATGCTGCAGTACCGCGCCGGCGCCTTCTTCGGCCGCATCCACGCGCCCGACATCGTCATGGGCATGGGCCGCACGACCGAGGAGGTCGTCGACATGCAGACGATCGAGGTGGCCAGCGACGGCGCCGTCACGTCGGTGACGACAGAGCAGTTGCGCGGCGACCGCAAGGTGCAGCCGGCCGAGGTGGTCAACCAGGTCAACGCGGTGGGCGCTGACGACGAGCCGACGGGCGAGGTGCCTCCGCCGCCGCCGCCGGCGACCGCCGCCACGCCCACGCCGGGCCCGGCATTCGACGCCGAAGGCCTGGCCGAACGCATGCGCGCCGCCAAGGATCGTTCCTCGCTGGACGCCCTGGGCAAGGAGCTGCAGGCAGCCAACGTTGGCGAGGAAGTGAGCGCCCCGCTCGAGGAGCTGTTCCTCGAGCTGCTCGACGCACTGCCGGCCGCGCCGGCGCCGGCCCCCACCAGCCGTCGCGCCTCGCGTCCCGCCGCCTCGATGGAGTGACCCGCCATGCGCATCACTTCCATCACCGTCGAGAACTTCCTGGGTGTGCGCAGCGCGGCGATCGCGTGCGAGACCCCCGTCACCTTGGTGGCCGGTCCCAACGCCGCCGGAAAGTCCAGCATCCGCGACGCGGTCGCACTCGCTCTGACCAGCGATCTGGGCCGCGTGAGCCTCAAGAAGGAGGCCGGCCAACTCGTGCATGCCGACCAGGTCGCAGGCTACGTCGAGGTCACCAACGCGGACGGTGACCTGTGGGGTGTCACGATCACGGCCGCTGGCAAGATCACCGACACCCAGAAGCGCAGCGAGCCCGACCCGGTCTTTCCGTACGTGCTCGACGCCCAGCGCTTCGCACGCCTGAGCGAGACCGAGCGCCGCAAGTTCCTCTTCGACCTCATGGGCGTCAAGATGGCGCCGGCCGAAATCAAGACGCGCCTGATCGATCGCCTGTACCCGAAAGGCTGCAGCGGTGCCGAAATGATCCGCATCGACCGCGTGCTGCCGTTGCTGCGCGCCGGCTTCGAGTCCGCCAGCAAGGAGGCCAAGGAAAGGGCCACGACCGCCAAGGGCGCTTGGCGCGCGACGACGGGCGAGACCTACGGCGCGGTGAAAGCGGCGACCTGGCGGGCGGCCACGCCGGCGTTCGACCAGGCGGCCTTCGCCAAGGCCCAGGCCGCGCTGGCGAGTGCCGACGAGAAGGTGGCGGTGGCCCAGCGCGAGCTCGGTGCCAAGCAGGCCGAGAAGAAAGCCCACGACGACCAGCAGGCGCGCATCGATGGCCTGAAGGAGTCGTCGGGCAAGGTCGACCGCATCAAGACCAAGCTGGCCAAGGACGAGGAAGACCTCAAGACCTGGGGACTCGAGGTGACGCAGCTGAGGCAGAAGGCCGGTGCCGGGCCTCGGGTGGGCCTCGTGCACGACCTGGCCGCGGCGCTGAACAAGGTGCGCTACCTGCTGATCCCCGGAACGGCGTCGGTGCTCGAGACGGAGATGGTCGAGGGCGTGCTGGACGCCTACGAGAAGGAGCACGGCAAGTTCGGCGCCGCTGGCGACAAGGAAGCCGCGGCCAAGCTGCCCCAGGCGGTCAAGTCCGTGGAGCTGTACACGAGCGCCGTCCTCAACGGCAAGCGTGACCTGGCGCTGGCTGAGCGCGCCGCCGAGGATCTGAAGGCGATCGAGGGCTCGACATGGACGGCCGCGCCACTGACGCTGGCCGGCGACCAGCTGGTGGCCGCTCAGCTCGAGAAGACCGAGGCCTTCAACAAGCTCGACGCGCTGCGCACGGCCAAGACCGCGGCCGAGGGCGCCGCGAAGAAGACGGCTGACGCTGCAGCGCACCACGCCGACGTCACCGCTTGGGACGCGATCGGCGACGCGCTCTCACCCGACGGCATCCCCGCCGACCTGCTGACGGAGGCCATCAAGCCGATCAATGACCGCCTGGAGCAGTCCGCGGCCGACGCCGAGTGGCTGCAGGTCGTCATCGAGCCCGACATGCGCGTCACCAGCGCCGGCCGGCCGTACGCACTGCTGTCGGAATCCGAGAAGTGGCGCGTCGACGCGATGGTGGCCGAGGCCATCGGACACCTGTCGGGTGCTCGCCTGCTGGTGTTGGACCGCATGGACGTGCTCGATCCTGCCGGCCGAGTCGACCTGTTCGCCTGGCTCGACGTTCTGGCCACCAACGGCGAGATCGACACCGCACTCGTGTTCGGCACGCTCAAGGCGCTGCCGGCAGAACTCCCCGCCACGGTCTCCGGTCACTGGATCGAGAACGGCGTCGTGGCCAACCCGCAACTGCTCAAGGAAGCCGCTTGACCGCCGACACCATCGAAGCCGAGTCGATCGAAGCCAAGATCGACGCCCACACCCGCGCCGAGCTGCGCGACCTGGGCCTCTTCTACGACACCGAGACCACGGGTCTGCCGCTGTTCGAGAAGCCCAGCGAAGACCCGCGCCAGCCGCACGTGGTACAGCTCGGCGCGCTGCTGGTCGACATGGACTCGCGCGAGATTCTCGAGCAGTTGGACGTCATCATCCGCCCCGATGGCTGGCACATTCCCGAGGAAGCCGCCAAGGTGCACGGCATCACGACGCAGTTCGCGCTCGAGGTGGGCATCCCCGCGAAGGAAGCGTTCGAACACTTCCTGGCCATGTGGGGCGCCAACGGGGTGGTAACGCGAATCGGATTCAACGAGCCCTTTGACGCTCGCCTGGTGCGCATCGGCATGTTCCGCCACTTCGATGCCCAGGCGGCTGACGCGTGGAAGCTCGGCCTGGCGCACGACGTCATGCGCGTGGTGTCGCCCATCTGCAAGCTGCCGCCCACCGAGGCCATGAAGCGCGCCGGCCGCGGCAAGCAGTTCAAACAGCCCAAGCTGAGCGAGGCCTACCGGCACTTCTTCGGCGAAGAGCTGACCGGCGCTCACGGTGCGCTGGCGGACGCGCGGGCCACGATGCGCATCCACTTCCACCTCGAAGACCTCAAGCGGGCCGAACGCGCCGCGGCCTGACCCAGTTTCCAGCCCGCAACCGAGCCGCGCGTCTCCTCCCTTCGCACAACGATTCCGGCTGCCGCGCTTCAGCGCAAGGGCTTCTTCTTCCACCGCCAACGAAAGGCACCTCATGAACGCACCGCAATCCATCCAGACGCAGGTCGCCGCGCTCACCACGCTGACCATCGGCACCAAGCTCGAAGTCGGCTTCTTTGCCGGCTACATCAACACGCCCGACGGTGTCTTCGGCATCGAGGCGGCGCCCAAGGCCAGCGAGTTCGAAGGCATCTGGCTGCCGACCTACACCGACTTGCCGGGCGCCCGCAGCTACTTCGACGGCGCCGCCAACACCATCGCGATGGCGAATGCGGGCAGCGAGATCGCCAAGAAGGCGCTGGCCACCGAGATCGGCGGCCTTCGCGACTGGTACATCGCGTCGCGAGACGAGCTCGAGCTGCTCTATCGCGGTCTCAAACCGACTCGGGAGGAGAACTACGTCTACCGCAACGGCGAAAACCCCTCGTCTCTCCCCGTGGGCTACCCGTACACCGAGGCACTGCCGGCACAGACGTCGGTTGCCATCTTTCAGAAGGGCGGGCCCGAAGCGTTCGACACGGCCTGGTACTGGTCCTCGACGCAGTACTCGCGCTACGTCGCGTGGATGCAGCACTTCGCCGGCGGCGGCCAGAACTACGTCGGCAAGAGCTTCTCGCGTCGCGTCCGGCTCGTCCGCAGATTCAAGGCTTGATCCTTCAATCCTTTCAACCTGTGCCGGCTGCCGACGCCGGCCAACGGAGACCTCAGTGATCACGATCCAGAACATGCACGTCACGCTCAGCGCGCACAACCCGATGGCCTCGGCGTTCGTTGCTGCGCTGCTGGCCGGCGCCGATGATGCGCCATCGACAGAAGACGCCGCGACCAGCGCCATCCCACCCATTGGTGCCATCTGGCCTGGCGAGGGCGGCCGCAACGGCGGGCTCATGCGTGGTGTCGACGGTGGCCCCAACTACTGGTTGATCCTGGCCGAGGGCGCCGCCGCGACGGCCGAACTCGCTTGGGGTGGCTACGACCAGGACACCGGTGCGACGTCGGATCACGACGGCCTGGCCAACACGAAGCTGCTGGCCGAGAGCGGGCTGGACTTTCCCGCCGCGAAGTTCGCCCACGCCGCGCGCCTGGAGGGCAAGGACGACTGGTACCTGCCCGCGATCCGCGAGTGCCGGCTGCTCTCGGCCAACGTGCCCGAACTGTTCGAGACCGGCTATCACTGGAGCAGCACGCAGTTCTCGCGCGACCTCGCGTGGGTGCAGACCTTCGGCGTCGGCACCCAGGGCACCGGCGACAAGCTCAGCTCGCGTCGCGTCCGGCTCGTCCGCAGATTGTTCCTTTAACCCTTGAATCCTTCGAGCCATGATCCACACCGATCTGCCGATCTACGCCAAGGGCCGCGACCTGCTGTCGCTGGCTCTTGACGTGCAGCGCCAGCTGCCACGTGACATGAAGCGTTCGATCGGCGAGCGCATTCACATGCACTGCGTCGACATGCTCAACGAGATGGCTCTCGCGAACGCAACGAAGCAGGCCTCGCGCGTGAAGCACATCGAACGGCTGCTGGAGCTGCAGCGAGCCACTCAAGTCTTGCTCCGCGTGAGCCATGACAAGGGATGGGTCGCGCACAAGCTCTGGGGTCGCGCGGTACTCCTGCTCGACTCGATCGGCAAGCAGGCCGGTGGCTGGCTCAAGTCCGCATACGGCAAGGCGCCTGCAGCATGACGGTCAAGGCCCTCATGCCCGCGCGCATGAATCTGGACAGCGCACCCGCGGCGGACGTACACTCCACTCGCACCCACTCATTGGGTGTCGGGATTGGCGTCCTGAAGCATCCGCGGCGAGAGCCGCATCCCTGCGGCTTTTTCATGCCCGGTTCGGTTTATGGCGGCCCAGGCGGGGAACCGCAAGGTTCACCGGTTCCGCTCCGCGGGTGCCCGGTACGCCAACCCGTCTGGGCTGCCGCCCCGATTGGCGTCGTGACGGCAGTTGACACAACTGCACCCACGGAGCCGATCATGGACTCATGCCCTGTCGTCGAAGAATGGCGACCCATCCCCGAATTCCCGCGCTACGAGGTGAGCAACTTCGGCCGCGTGCGCTGGCGCCATCGCGTGCGCAAGCCGTTCCCCAGCGTTGATGGCTATCCGCTGGTTTCGTTCTGGCGGGACGGCAAGTCGGTGCATCGCTTCGTGCATGTTCTGGTCGCCGAAGCCTTCATCGGCCCAAAACCGGAGGGGTTGGTCGTTCGCCATCGCAACGGCATCAATTCGGAATGCCACGTCGGCAATCTGGCGTACGGGACGTACCTTGAGAACTCGGCCGACATGGCGACTCACGGAACTGTCGTCAACGGCGAGCGCCACCCAGCCAGCAAGTTGACCTCGGATCAGGTACTGGAAATCCGCCGCCGCCACATTCCGCGCGACCCGCGCCACGGGCTCAATGCGCTGGGCCGCGAGTTCGGGCTCGCCACGAAGTCCGTACAGGCCATCGTCCAGCGCAGGACATGGAAGCACCTGCCGTGACGATCAACAGCTACCTCGGCCTGTTCCGCCAGACGCCAGCCAGCCACCACGTCCGCGCCCAGTTGGCCAACGCGGCCCGCCGGCGCGGCTTCTCAGTCAACGCCTCCCTCACCAAGGTCTATCGCAAGACCGCCAACGCCTGAAAGGCACATCACCATGATCAAACCCACCATCGGTCGCGTCGTCATCGTCCAGCGCGGCAGCCACGACGCGCAGCCGGACGGCTGGCCCGCGTTCGTCAACAAAGTGCACAGCGACCGCTGCATCAACGTCGCGGGCTACAACGAGTGGGGCACGACGGTGTCCTTCAACTCGGTACCGCTGCTGCAGGACGACGACACGCCGCCGGCGGCCGGCCCGTATGCCGAGTGGATGCCGTACCAGAAGGCCCAGGCCGAGAAGCACGCCGCCAGCTGATTTCAACGGGCGCGGGGCCGGATGAGCCACAGCTTGCGCGGTGCGAGGCCGAGAACGCGACTCGGCGCAATAGACGACCGCTGAGGCAACAGGCCGGCCCCAAGCCCACCACTTCGGAAAGACCACCATGAACGACACCACGAAGAAGCCCCGCGGCTTCGCAGCCATATCGCCCGAGCGCCAGAAGGAGATCGCCAGCCAGGGCGGCCGCGCCGCGCACGCCGGCGGCAAGGCCCACCAGTTCACGCCCGAGGAGGCCCGCGCGGCCGCCGCGGCGCGGGGCGACCGCAAGCCCAAGGCCTGACCCATCCACTCCAGGAGAAAACCGTGTCCGAAAACAAACGTCTCGCCCTCTGGATTTTGACGGGCCTTGTGCTGGTGATCGCCCTTGGGTGGCTGCTCACCGCCAACGATCTCGCGCTCAACAAGGTCTTCATGCCGGCCCAGGAGCAGGTCCGCCACGACACCTTTAAGCAGTCGCAGGCCTACCGCGACGGCATGGTCGCCGAGCTGGAGAACATGCAGATGGAGTACGTCCAGGCCGACGCGGCGCACAAGCCAGCGCTGGCCGCAATCATCCTGCACCGTTCCGCCTCGGTGAACCGTGCAGATCTCACCCCCGAGCTTCGCTCGTTCCTTCAGGAGATCCAGCAATGAACCGCATCCTTCTCGCGTGCGCCCTTCTCGCCGCGCTCGTGGCCTGCGGTGGCGCCCAGTCCTCCGACCAGGTGCAGACCCAGCAGCAGGAGTCGATCCTCGCCGAGGCGACCGCGCAAACCGGCATGCCGGCGATCAAGAACTTCCGCGAGCGCAAGTTGCTCAAGGACATCCTCGAGCTGCGCGACCAGAACGGCATCGTGACGTTCACCTACATCGTCGCGGAGCAGACCGGCAAGCTCGTCTTCATCTGCAACAGCATCGGCTACGGGCTGCCGGCGGCCACGCAGTACACGGCCCCGGAGAAGCCCTTCCAGTTCTACAGCGGCCACGAAGGTTTCGCGGTGCCCCAGGCGGATCCGAACGGCCTGTTCTCGCCAGCGAGCGCCGAGGGGACGTGGGTGCTGTGCGCTGATCCTGCTGGAGGCGCGAAGGCCCTGCCGCTCTACGTCGAGCCGCGAGTCATCGTCTCGCCGTTCAAGCTCGGCTGACCATGACGCCACACCGTCTCATTCGCGAGGCCGTGCGCTTCCGAGCAACCTACCAGGGCGATCAAGACGTTCTGGAGCGGGTTGTCTTCCGCGTCACGGAATCCGAATGGGACGAGCTGGTGCGCTACTTCCAAACCACAGGCCTGCGTTTCGGCGACCGTGGACAGCTGCTCATCTGCGGCATGCGAATCGTCAACATCGATCGCATCGACGACCGAATCTGAATCACCAACCAGGAGAACTCATGACTTTCGAACTCACCCAGATGACCGCCGTGCGCGTGCTCGACGTGCGCACCCTAGCCGCCAAGAACCGAGAGCCCGGTGACCTGGTCGGCGCACAGCTACTCCTGCGGGCAACCCTGCCCATCGCGAGCCTCGCGATGTTCGACCCAGCGCTGCCGGGCATGTTCGCCCGCAAGGCCGCGCCGAAGGTGCAGGGCCAGCTCGATGGCGTCGAGGAGCTCGAGCTCACCGAAGTGGGCCAGCACGTCAAGAGCATGCCCTGGGTGTACGACCAGTCGGGTAACACGATCGAGATCGACCGCGGCCTGGGCGGCACGAGCAACCTCAAGCTCGTCGACTGCACCGTGCACAGCGTCTCGTGGAAGGTGCAGGAAGGCGTCTCGGCGACGTACACGTGGACCGTCGACGCGCCGTCGCTGGCCGAGACGATCCGCGGCAAGCTCACGAGCCTGAAGCGCACGGAGATCCCGATCACGCAGGTGGCGCCTCAGGCTGAAGGACAGCAGGACTTCGACGCGCCTGCGCCGCGTCTCACGCCCGCCCAGCCGCGCCAGGCCAACGCCGAGGGCAAGACGGTGGCGCAGAAGGCGGCCGAGGTCAAGGGCGCGGCCGGCATGAAGCCGACCGTCGCGTGGCCGTTCCCGCAAGACGGCACACCCGGATCGGGCCCGAACGCCAAGAGCGTGCCGCCGGCGGACGCCACCAGCGCACTGCTGGCCGACGTCGCGAAGAAAGGCCCGGGCCACAGCGCCAACCCGAAGCCGAAGGCTGCGGCCAAGAAGACGGTGGTGAAGAAGGTCGAAAGCCGTCGTCCCGCTGCGTACAAAGACCCGAAGTCGGGCCAGACCTGGACCGGCCGCGGGCTCAAGCCGCTTTGGTTGACGCAGGCGCTCGCCGGCGGTGCGAAGCTGGATGACTTCCAGGTGAAGGCGCACTGATCATGTTCAAGCCGCTGTTCATCACGTTCACCGGCGTCGACGACGCCACCGATCCAACCGACCTGGTCGCGCTGGCCGACGACTACCCGGTTGAATTCGGGCTCCTGTTCTCGCCCAAACGTCAGGGCATCGAGCCGCGCTATCCGAAGCTGTCCACTATCGAATGGATGGCCGACGAGCTGCCCCTTCGCTGGGCTGCGCACCTGTGCGGCGCAGACGCACGCGACGTGGTCAACGGCGAATCGTCCCACCATGATGGGCTGATGCAGTGCTTCGCGCGCGTGCAGATCAACACGGCAGATCCAGCCGTCAAGCCGAGCTGGGTTGGCGACTGGGCCGCGAAACGCAACGTGCGCGCGATTCTTCAATGCCGTGGCGCGTTCCCGCGGGTCGCTTCGGTTGACGTGCTTTTCGACGCCAGCGGCGGCCGCGGCATTGTTCCCAACGAGTGGCCTGATGCGGTCAAGACGACATTCTGCGGCTTCGCTGGCGGCTTGCGGCCCGACAACGTCAAGGCCGCGATCGAGAGCATCCAGCACCGTGTCTCGGCGCCGTACTGGATCGACATGGAGAGCGGCGTGCGCGACGAGAACGACCTGTTCTCGGTAGCGAAGTGCCGCGCGGTGTGCGAGGCGGTCTACGGCAAGGTCGGCCGTGGCTGAACGCCCCATCCTCTTCTCCGCGCCGATGGTGCGCGCCATCCTGTCCGGTAAGAAGACGCAGACGCGGCGAGCCGTCAAGCCCATGTCATGGAAATTTGCGCCCAGGCCCGAGTTCAACATCATGATGGACACAGGGCGTCACGTCTGGCTCGCGCGTCGCGATGGCTCGCCGAGCGACTTCAAGTGGCTGTCGTGCCCCTACGGGCAGGCGGGCGACCGACTCTGGGTGCGCGAGACGTGGATGCCAGACCCACCGATCAACGATGAATGGTGCAGCACCGTGTTCCACGGCACCCGGAACGGCAGTCTTTCGCTGATCCCGGAGTGCTATCGGAAGCCTTGGCATACGCTGTTCCGGGCCTCATGGGCGGGTCACGAGCTCGTCGGCTGGCGCCCGAGTATCCACATGCCCCGATGGGCCAGCCGCATCACGCTGGAGATCACCGAGGTGCGTGTCGATCGCCTGCAGGCGATCAGCAACGACGACGCCGGCGCCGAGGGTGTCGACCGCACTGCCGCATGGCTACGCGATGAGCCGGTCTCCAACCTGACGGACTGGCGCCTCGTCGGAAAGCCGCGGGGAGCGCCAGGCGTTCCCGTGGAGCGATTCGCGCGTCTGTGGGAATCGATCAACGGCGCCGGATCTTGGGCGGCCAATCCCTGGGTCTGGGTCGTCGAGTTTCGGCGCCTGGAGACCTGACCATGCCCTGGTACGTCGTCAACGGATGTCCCGTGCACCTCAAGCTGAGCGGCAAGGCAGCCAAGAACCCGCCGTCGCAGTGCGTGGCGCGCGTCGAGCGCGACGGCCGGCCGGCGAAGTGCTGCGGCATCAGCACGCTGCTGTGCGACTGGCCCGTCGACGGCGGAACGTGCGACGCGCCGCTGTGCGCCGAGCACGGTGTCGAGGTCGGACGCGATCGCCACTACTGCCCGCGCCACGCGGCCGCCGCGCGCGAGCGCGAGCCGGAGTTGTTCTGATGCCGACGACCCGCTGCCCCGTCGTGCGACCTCAGGCCTCGAAGTACGGTCCGCTGGTCAACGACTACCACTCGTTCGAGGGCAACACGATGCGCGCGGTCTGCAGGCACTGCGGCCAGACCCGCAAGGAATGCCAGACGGCGAAGCACGACCGCTTCTGGGGTGAGGGCATGGAGGCGGCCGCTGGCCGCGCGCCGCCGCACGAGCGCTTCGACGCGCCGTTGAATCCCGATCGCTGGGCCAGCGTGACTTCCCTTATCTCGCCCGCACAACGGAGCCTCATCTGATGCCCATCGCCCCTGAGAACCGCGCCCGCTACCCGAAGGACTGGAAGGCGATCGTCGAGCGGGTGCGAGAGCGCAGCGGCGACCGGTGTGAGGGTTCGCCGGCGTTCCCTGACTGCCGCGCGCCAAATGGTCAGCCACACCCGGTCACCGGCTCGCGCGTCGTGCTCACCACCGGCCACCTCGACCACGTACCAGAGAACTGCGACCTGGCCAACCTGCGCCACTGGTGCCAGCGCTGCCACCTGGTGTATGACGGGCCGCACCACGCGGAGTCACGCGCAGCGCGCAAACGCGCCGCGGCGGCCACGCAGGAGCTGTTCTGATGGACTGGCAGCCTCATCCCCTCGACCACGAGAGCCGCGCCCTGTGGCACCTCGAGGAGGTTGTCGACCAGGCCGTGGGCGAGCACCCGCAGCTGCGCCAGCCCATCGTGCACCGGCGCGACGGCGAGGACTACTCGTACAAGGGCATCTCGAGCATGCTGCGCCGGGTCTTCGCGAAGGTGCGCGCCGAGGTGCCGGCGCTGGCCGCGATGGAGTCGTTCGGGTTCCGCGACCTCAAGGGCAAGGGCGCCACGGACATGTGGCTGGCCGGCGAGGCCATCGAGCGTATCCAGCTGCTGTGCGGCCACGCCAAGGCCTCAACGACCGAGATCTACATCAAGGCCCGGTGGCGCGAGACCGCCAAGCCCAACGCCTCCGAAATACTCCTGCCGCCGCGTTCAATATCCAGTATTTGATCCAGCGCGCAGCCCGGGTAAACTCACGTCGCTGGAAAGAAGAATATTGGAAAGAAGCCGGGGCGCAGCGAGCATTCATGCGGCTTGCAGCCAAACCCGACGCGGCGACTGTTAATCCGTAGGTCCCTGGTTCGAGCCCAGGTCGGGGAGCCATCCCTCATGCGAAGAGAATCAAGGCCTTGCAGCGATGCGAGGCCTTTTTTGTTGCCCGCTCGAAAACCGTCGATATTGGAAAGATATTGGGATGATTCCAATATCCAGTACCGTCGCACCATGCGAGTCATCGTCACCAAGCTCATGGACAAGGGCCTGCCGCGCCGCTCGCGCGCCATGCCGATCGACGCCCTGCTCCGCTCGCACCGCGACGAGGCAGGCCGCCTCGTCTACCAGCTCTTCTACCCGGACGGCGGCGGCTCTGCGGCCATCGTCGGCTCGCACCTGATCGCGCCGCAGTGCGGCGACGTCGACAAGAAGGCCATCTACTACGGCTTCGAGCGCGCCGGCGGCACCGTCGACGGGCCTCTGGTGGCGCAGGCGTGGGAAGTCGAGCTGCCGGCGCGGCGCTGACCCCCACCTGGGATGACGATCCGGTCGAAGACTTTTCTCCCGGGACAAACCCTCGAAAATTGAAAGCCCGGCGAGCAGGATGCTCACCGGGCCTGAAGACGCCTTGCCGGGCGCCGGTTTCGAGCGTCAGGCGCTGGGCGCGCTCGCGCCGGTCGATGCGGGCATCGGCGCCGCGGGCGTCAGCGCAGCAGTGACCTTGGCCTCTTCGGTTTGCAGCGCGCCGGCGGCGGTGTCGGCCGCGTTCCCGATGGCCGTGATGGCGTCGATCTGGGCCTGCGTGGCGGGCTGACCGGAGGCGACGGAGGCTGCGAGCGCAGCCAGAGCCGCGTCGGTCTTCGCGTTGGCGTTGGCGACTTCGGTAGCGAGGGCCGCAACCTTGGCGGCGGTGTCGGCGGTGGCTTGGTCGATCGTGGTCATGATGCTTCTTTCGAGGTGGAGGAGAAATTCCGCGAGGTGCCGGTTGGTGATCGGCCCGCTCCCGGGGTTGTGGAAAAGTTCGCTGAGGGTCATGGCTTGGGTCGGTGGTAGCTGTCGGAGCCGCTAGAACCGCACGCCGGCACGCAGTTGGGCCTGCACGCGTCCGTCCTGCTGCCGCGCCAGCTGCGCGCCCAGCACCAGCTTGCCGACGTCGCGATCGATCCAGACGCCTACCGAATGGTCTGTGCCGTAGCTCAGCCCCGCGGCCCAGGGCTTCGGCGGCAGCGGCACCAGGCCGGGTTCGATGGGGATGTCCAGCGCGCTCACCACGGTGCCGTCCGGGCTGCTGGCGATGACGCGGCGGCCGTTGTCCGGCATGCGCACCAGCGACAGGTCGACCTCGACGCTGGAGGCGGCCGGCGCAGGCGCCACGACGATGGACTCGCGGCGCTCCTCGACGGCGCCCTTGGGCAGCACGTGCCGCGGCGGCGCCGGCTTCGGATCTGGCGCGCGCTGGGCGATCACGCTGCCGTCGGCCTGGCGCACCTGTGGCGCCGGGGTGACGATCTCGTGCACTGGCGCTGGCGGCCACAAGGCCCACGCCAGCACCGCCGCGACGATCGCCAGCACGCCGACGATCTCGAGCCAGCGCAGCGTGGACATCACGCCGCCGGCGTCGCTGCGGACGCCTTCGCCGCGACCTGGCGCGCGCTGAGCGCAGCAACGGTCTGGGCGGCCAGCGCGTCCTTCTTGGCCATCGCGGCAGTGGCCTCGGCGATCTTCGCGAGCTCTGTCGACTTGTCGGTGGCCCACAGGATGAAGCGCTGGCCGGCGGCCACGATGTCGGCCTCGAGGTCGGGCAGATCCGCTTTCACGGTGGCGGCGACCTTCTTGGCGTCGGCGATCGCGACGCCTTCGGCCTTTCCGACGGTGCTGGTGGGCGCGAAGCGGTGGATCAGGAAAAGGACGGCGAGTACCGCGACGGCGATCAGGATGGCTTGGGCGATGGTGGGGGTCATGGGGTTTCCTTTGTCGTGGTTGTGGTGGTAGAGGAAGGGGCGGCCACGTCCGCCGCTGCCTGCGCTTGAAGTTGAATCGTCTCGTCCTTGGCGGCGCTGCTGGAGCTGCTGGAGAAGTACCAGGCAAGCACCGCCTTCGACTCGGCGAAGACGTAGCCGATGACAATGCCGATCTGGCCGGCGGCGGCGGGATCCTTGTTGACGTGGCCGGTGACGACCGCCAGTCCCAGGCCCACGCTGCCTGCGACGGTCAGCATGGCGAGGGTGGTGCGGACGTCGAGGCGCATCAGGTCACCTCGCCGTTGGTGACGAAGCCGTGCCAGGGACAGCTGGGCGTGCAGTCGACGCTGGGCTTCAAAGTCAAGTCTCCGAAGCCCGTGCCGCTGACTTCCCAGCGGGAGGGTTTGCCTTCGCGGCCCTGCGATCCTTGGTCGTCCGCCAGACCGCGGCCCGCGAAGCTGACCAGCACGTGGTGGCCGCGGCCGTCACGGCAGACCGGGCATTCGAACCAGATCGACTGCGCCTGGTCGAACCGCACGCCCATCAGCGTGCGGCCCTCGTGGCGCAGAAACTCGGGGGCGAGGTCGACGAGCCGCATCACGGCACCTGCTGCCATTGACCGGTCAGGAAGGCAGCAGCGCAGCGCTCGGCCCGGCCCGGCGTCTGCGAGTGCCACTTCGAGGCAAGCACGCCGTCGTGAGCCCCCTGCCAGTCGCCGGCCGCCAAGCAGCCCAGCGTGTGCGGAAATCCCAGCACGCCGCCGACACCCATCTGGAACGCCATGGACACGACGTAGGCCTGGCGCACCGGGTCGAGGCCTTTGACCTGCGGCCAGTGCGCGGCGATGCCGTCGCGAGCGTAGGCGAAGTCGACGGCGAATACCGCGTCGACCTTCTCGTCGCTCCAGACATCGCCCGGGTGCGGCTGGCCGTCGGTGTACTTGTGGCCGATGCCGTTGGTCCAGAAGCCCTGGTTGTCGATGTAGGCCTCGGTCTCGCGACCCTCTTCGGCCACCAGGAGGGATTCGTTGTCGGTGATCATGGTGTTTCGTCCTTCAGGGAAATCTCTTGGGTGGAGCAATGGGGAGCGGCATGTCCGTTCGCACCTTGCCCTCGGCGTTCTCGAAAATTCCGGGCGATCCGGGCCGAGGCCGCCATTCCGGGCCTGGCGTTGGCTTGGGCTTCTCGACCTTCTCGCCGAACGGCTTGAAGGGCGGTTCGGGATTCAGGTCGTCGGTGGTGCGGGTCATCGCCGGTTCTCCTTGGCTCCCTCGAGCGCTGTGACGCGCCGACCCAGCTCGTCGATGCGCAAGTCCTGCTTGATGTCGATTCCGTCCTTGGCCGCCATCAGCGCAGCCATCGCCTTGACCTGTTGCGTGAGGTCCTGGATCTGGTCCGACTGGTGGCGGATCTCGGCGGCTTGCAAGGCCTGGCCATTCCAGACCAGAACGGCCTGCACGAGCAGTCCGCCAACGACGCTCAGGACGCCCCAAAGCGGGATCTTTCGATCGATGGTGACCGCGTCGGGGTCGGTTTCCCGGGTGTGGGTCGAGATCATCAGCTCACCCCCGGGCCGCTGACCCAGTAGACGTTGGGCGCAAGCAGCTCGCATTTGGCGATACCGTTCGGAGCGACCGTGCGCGTGCCAGTGGTCGCCGTGCCGGTCAAGATGATCGTCACGCCCGAGTCGGCGATCAACGACAGATTCGCCGTGGTGCCGCCGTGGAAGGCGTAGAAGACCGAGCCGGGCTCGATCTGTGCGTCCGTGGTGTTCGGAAGCGTCCACGAGACCGCGGTGACGCCGTTCTTGATCTTGTAGCGGCCGATGTCGGACTGCTTGAACGTGTAGGCGACATTGCCGACGACGTCCTGGTTCACGCCGCCGGGCGTGGCCCAGTTCTCAGCGTTGCTGTAGGTCCCGCGGATCTTGTACTGCTTGCCCACCGACGCGGTGTCGTCGGTCGGAACGCGCACGCTGATCGAGTTGCCCACCTGTCCGGCGGTGTCGTTCTGCACGATCAGCGGCTGGGCCGTGACGATGTCCGTGATCGTCAAGTCCTCGACGCGCCAACCCTTGAACAGCATGCTCGTGTCAGCGGTCTTGATGACCGGAGAGGCCACGCCGATGCTGCCGTGCATGTTGCAGTAGCAGTTGCGCATCGTGACGTTCTCGGGCTGGAAGCGCACGTTGCCCGTGGTGTTGGTGCTCTCGGCGTAGACCATGCACTGAGAGCCGCTCGACGACAGCTCGGCGTACACCGAGTCGATCGTCACCGCGCTGGCGAACCCGCTCAGGTAGATGCCGTAGTTCGACCACTGGAACCCACCGCCGACGATGCGGCACTTCACGCCGTTGAGGTAAGCGAACACGCCCAATTGCTGGCCGCCGAGCGCCGTCATGAAGCAATCGCGGATCGTGACCCGAGAGTTGCCGCCGTCGTAGCCCGTCCGGTTGGTCGGATCGATGGCGTATGGCGGGCTGCCGCTGGGCGTGCGCGCCAGACCGTTGAACGCAATGAAGTTCTCGCCGCCGCTGCCATTGAGCACCAGCAGCCGGCAATTCTCGACGATGGCATCCCAGTTTCCGTATTGGCCCAGGATGCAGTAGCTGGTGCCGTTGCCGCAGTCAACAAAGGTGCAGTTGCGGATCCGCGGCTCGGTGATGAATTCGTTGATGTAGATAACGTGCGCCGCGGTCGTGCAGTTTTCGAAGCGCAGACCGTCAACGGTGTACTCGGCGTTGAGCTGGATGTTCGAGCCCGATAGACCATCGGGCCCCAGCTTGATGGCGTAGCTGGTGCCGGTGTAGTTGAGCGTCGCGGCCTGGTTCGAAAAGATCGCCACGGGGCGCGTGAACCAAAGCGTGCCGCTGTACTTGTAGAACCCTTGCGTCAGGAAGACGGCCACGGGGTAGCGATCGGTGTTCGGGATGGCATTGATGAACGTGACGAAGGCCTGCCAGGCCGTGTTGTCGTCGGTCACTCCGTCGGCCTTCACGCCGAACTGCCTGGGCGCGTAGAGCGCCTGGGTGGACAACTTCCAGCGGCCACCATCAGCCGCGACGAAGATGCTGCCGCCGTTGTCGGCGCTCGTCGTGTCGGTGGGGTCGTAGTAGTACTGACCGCCGCCGCCGTCGCCCGCTGCGTAGTAGCCCAGCACCTGGGCCTTGCCGACGCCTGTTTTCACTAGGGCCTTGAGCGCCGCCACGTTGGCAACGACGCGCCCGGACCCGCCTACAAGATCCGCGCCGAATCCGTTGCCGGAGTTCTGCAGCTGCGCGATCGGAGAAATCGGGATGTTGTCGATTGTCCAGTACGGGCTGGTAGGCGGGTCGCTGTCGTTCGCCGGGGATACCGTCACCTTGTAGGCCAGAGTCTGGTCGAGCCAGATTGGCGCCTCGCCGCGCGAGTCCAGGATCACCGGATTCTGATTCGGTGTTCCGCCGGTCGAGTCGGTGTAGCTGTTCTGCTTCGTGGTCGTGCCGGCGGCGTAGGTGAAGACCTTGCCTCCGCTCAGCGGGTTGCCGTTCGAGTCGGTGAAGCGCTGCTTGGGCAGCGGAGAGAGTTGAACGCTCGCGGTCATTCGGCCTCCATCTGGGTGGCGTAGCCGAGCTTGTGCAGCTCGGGCAGTTGCTTCTGAACCTTCACCCCGATGTCGTTGCGCACGATCATGTTGGGCAGGCTGATCTCGTCGATCACGCCGTAGACCGCCTTGCGCGCCTTCTCGATCGTCTTGCCCAAGCCGGTGGCCACGAGCACGTATTCGCCGGTGGTCTGGAACTGCGGCGCGTCGACGACCTGACCGTCTTTCATCGCCTCGCCCTTGCCCACCATGACCTGCACCGGGTGGATGTCGTCCCAGACCGCCTCGAGGCCCTGGATCGGGTTGCCCTCGACCATCTCCGGCGTCGACGTGTCGTACGGGTATTGCGGCTGCGAGCAGACGACGCCGATCGCGACATCGCGCGAGACCTTGAGCGTGTCGTGACCCAGGCATGCGTCGCGCATCCACTGCGCCGGGTCGCCCTTGTGCATGGCGGTTCGGATGTAGGAGTCCGGCCACCCGGCCCGGCAGGTGAACTCGAACGGGTAGTACTTCCCGTCCTTGGCGACGCCGCCGTTGACGGCGAGGTCGCCGGTGTGGCCCATCTTGCGGAACTCGTCCTCGAGCGGCTTCAGGATCTCTTCGGCTGGCTTAAGCTCGTCGACGTACTGGCACACCGTGCCCTGCTCGCCGGTGTTCGGGCCGAAGTCGCCGGACATCAGCTTCTTGTGCTCGAAGCTGATCTCCCACTTGCCGGGCAGAAAGCCGTCGCGGCCCATCCAGCCCGCAGCGCCCACCTCGGCCACCATCTCGACCTTCTCCTGCAGCATGCAAGGTCCCTTGAGCACGAGGCCTTGGGCCTGCTTGCGGCGAAGCCAGCCAACGAGTTCGGCGGGATCCTTGGCGACGAACGACAGACTCTTGTCTTCTTCGTCGCCCATGGTCTTGAAGACGTAGGACTGGTCGGCCTTGCGCGCGTGCGCCTCGGCGGCCTTGAGGCTGTCGAAGATCTTGAAGGGCGGGATGTTGGCGCCGACTTTCTCCATCAGCTTCATGCCGGCGGAGCGGTTGATCTCCATCTGCGCCGACTTGAACGACGGTGAGAAGATCGGGAAGCCGAATTCGCGAAAGGCGTCGAGCTCCTTGAGAAACTTGTGGTTGGCCGTGGTCAGGATCAGGCCCTGCTTGGCCCACTTCATGTGGTCGCGCCACTTCGTGACGAACTCGATGCCCTTGAAGCCCTCGCCGTCGCGCACCGGGCGCTTCGAGTACCGGAACCACTTCACCGCGTGGCCGGCGTCGACGCAGCGCTGAGCGAAGTCGAGCCCGCAACGGTCAGCATCGATAAGCAAAATGTTCATGACAATTGACCCGCATTGACCAAGAATCGAGGCCCATGAAAGCCTTCACGCGCGAGCAATCCATCGACCTGTTTTCCGCCAAGTTCTCGAAGGGCGATGGCTGCTGGGAATGGACGGCCAGCAGAAACCGCAACGGCTACGGGAATTTCAGATCGCGCACCTTCTTCCCTGGCGAGCTGCTCGCGCACCGCATCTCGTGGCTCATCCACAAGGGCGACATCCCTGCCGGACTGCAGGTGCTGCACAACTGCGACAACCCGTGCTGCGTTCGCCCGGACCACCTGTTTCTTGGCACGATGGTCGACAACATGAAAGACATGGCCGCCAAGGGCCGCCATGCAACGAAACGGGGCACGGAGCATCTTCCGCGAGGCGCGGCGCACCACTATGCACAACGCGGCCCGAAGATCACGCGCCAGCAGGCGTGCGACATCAGGGCGTCGCGTGCGTCGAACAAGGCACTTTCCGACTTCCTCGAAGTCGACAGGTCGCTGATCTCGAAGATCCGCACCGGCCGCATTTGGAAGTAGAGCGCGTTCGGTCATCGCACCACCCCGTAGCCATCAAGGCCCAGCTCGCGGGCCATCAGGTGCTCCACGAGCATGGCGAAACGGTGCTCATTGCGGTACGGCGCCAGCGGGTGGTCTCCGGGCTCGTCGTCATCGGCCAGGCCGAGCGCGGGCGCCGTCACCATGTCGAACTGATCCACCTGCGCCACGGTGATCTCGCGATCGATGCACAGCAGCGCTTCGACGAGTTCGTGAATCGCCACGCAAAGCTGGTGCTGCCCGGTAGGCATCGCCGGCTCGTCGCTGCTCACCCGGATCTGCAGGGTGTGGTCGGCGTCGAGCCACCAGTCTCCCCACGTGTCGTAGCGCTGCTGCGACGAGGCAATGGTCTCGATGACGATCTTCATGACGCTACACTCCCGCCCATGCCCACCTGGTTGATCGGAAAAGCGCTGGCGCCCTTCGTGGCGCTGCTGCTCGTGGCGTTCGTCACCAGGCCCACCAGCCGCTGGGTGCAGCGGCGCATGCGCGAGGGCTGGCTCAAGCGCCTGCTGCTGATCGACAGCAACAGCAACCGCTTCGCGTACTCGATCGGCTGCGTCGTCTTGATCGGGATGGTCTTGGCCATGTGCGTCTGGGCTTCCGTGTGGACCGGTCATTGACCGTTGGCTGAGTAGCTGCCGGCGCCGACGGCAACCGGCGGCAGCGCGCGCTGGCCGCCGAAGTTGAGCGCCGACATCGGGATGGATCGCTGAAGCTCCGCCCGGCGCGCGGCCGCCGCAGCCGCCGTCTGCGGATCGGTCAGGAACTGCGCCAGGCGCGCCTGAATACGCTCTTCGACCGGCTTGGCTGCCAGGCTCACCCAGCGGTTGGCCAGCGTGTGCGCGACAACAGACTCCGCGAACGACTTGGGCATACCCAGCGGGCCGGCGACCTGGCGCATGGCGTTCTGGCCGGCCAAGTACTGCGCGGTCGGGCTGCCGCGCACCGCTGCGCGCTCGGCGGCACCCGTCTCGCTGCCCACGTCCTGACCCACACGGATCAGGGTGTTCATCTCGTCGGTCGTGAGGATGTCGGCCAGCTTGGCGCCCTTGAAGCCGATGGCGCGCTGCGCCATCAAGTCGCCCTCCTTGAGGGCCTTGGCGTAGGTGGCGCCGGTCTGCCGCCCCGCGCCGAGATCGGTGAGGGCGGGGATCAGCTTGTCGTACATGTAGCGGCCGATCTCCATGCGGCTGATCGGCTTGGAGTCGGCCGCGTAGGTCACTCTCGCGGCCTTGTAGTCGGGCGACAGGTTGTCCATCACGCCGAGCAGCTTCTTCTGCGTGTCGAGAAGCCTCGAGGCCTCCGCGTTGTCGCCGGCGGCCTTCGCCTTGGAGATCATCCCGTCGAGGGACTTCTTCATGTAGTGCAGGCTCTCGATCGAGCCCGACTTGAGCTTGGCCGGCGTGAGGTTGACGCCCTCCTCCTTGGCGATGCGCAGCGCGTCGGCCTGAGCAGCCTGGATCGATGGTCGCTTGAGGAGCGCGGAGATCTCCGGCGCTGCGGTCTTGGCCAGCGCTGGATCGACCTTGCCTTTGAAGGCCTCGCCGTACAGTCGCTGAGCGGTCGCCTCCCGCGCGGCCTCGAAGAACTCTTTCTCGTGCGAGTCGCCAGCAACCGTGGCCAGCGCGTCCTTGCGGGCCTGCAGGCGCTTTGCAGCCGTCTCGGCGAAGACGTTGGCCGAGTCCGGTGAGGCGGACTGTGCGGCGCGCTGCAGCTGCGCTACGCCCGGGTCGCCAGTGACCTCGGCCAACGATCGTGGCGAGCCCGGCACCAGTTCGGCCGTATCCAACGGCTTGGACAGCACGTTCGGATCGTGGGCGAATCGCCCGATCGTGTCGAGCGCGATGCGCTCCTGGCCCGCCTGGCGGAACGGATCGACCAGCGCCTTGTAGATGCTGGGCGCCGCGCGCACGCCGCCCGTGATGGCGCCCGCAGTCACTCCACCCTCCAGCGCGTTGCCACCGCGCTCGGCCAGACTCTCGGCAGGTTGCAGCGCGCCGTAGACCGCACCCACCGCGCCAGCGCCCGCGACCGTGTTCGCGCCTGGGATCAGCGAGGCCGGCAGTGCCGTGGCGATCGCGCCGCCAGCGTTGCCCAAGCGGCCTGCGGTGGTGGCCATCAGCGGCGCATCCTCACGGCGCATCTCGTCGACCTCGCCCGGCTTCGTGCCGCCGATCGCCGCCGGCAGCATCGAGCGCACGCCGGTTCCGAGGTCGGACATCGCCTTGCCAGCACCGGCGCGCGCGCGATCGAGCGTCGACATGCCGTTGGTTGGATCTGCCTCGCGGCGCTGCGCCTCCGTGGGCGCGACGCGGAACTCGGTCTGTCCCATGAACTGCTCGCGCGCCAGGTCGCGGTCCTTCTTTCCAACCCGCGGCGAGACGACCTGGTCGAAGTACTGTTGGCGCGCGGCGTCGCGCTGCTCGGGCGTGAGCTTGCGGAACTCCGGGCTCTTGGAGACCGCGCTCCAGGGCTTTGGAGGCGCGAGGCGGCCCGGATCGAGCTGCACCTGGCCGCCCATCATGCTGGTGAGCTTGCCGTCCTTCGGGATCTCGCCGTCGATCTTGACCGGGATCAGGCCGAAGCCTGAGGACTGCATCGCGAAGGCGCGGTGGCGGCCGTCCTGCGCCGTCACCTTGCCGTCCTTGATCTTGAGCGAGGGCGCCTCGGCGATCGGCTCACCTTTGCCGATGCTCTCGCGAAGCGACTCGGCCTGCGATCCAGCCTCCGGCTTCTTCAGGTCTGGCGAGAGGTCGAGGTACTGCTGCGGCGTCATCCAGACTATGCCGTCGCCGGTGGCGGCCTTCGGATCCATGCGTGCGTTGGTGTCGGGCATGGCTCACTTCCACAGGTTGGAGAAGTCGGCCGCATCCTGCTGCTCGGCCGCCTGGTCGCTGGCGCCGCGCGCGCCGGGCTTGATCGGGGTCTTGAGAACCTCGTCGACGTAGTTGAAGAAGGCCTTGAGCTGACCCATCTTCACTTCGCGGATGTGCTTGGAGTCGCCCTCGACGGGGATCGCCTTCTGCGCCTCGCGGACCTTCGACTCGGAGATCTGTCCGCGGCCCATGGACTGGGCCGACGCAATCGCCTGGCCGAGCTTGTTGGCATAGACGTCGAACTCCTGTTCCTTCTCCGGCGCGATGAACTTGTTGATGAGGCGGCGGCCCGCGCCGGCGCCGTGCTCGTCGGCGTAGAACGGCGATCCCTTGTCCAGGGCGTTCTTCTCCATGAACTCGATTGCCTTCTTGCCTTCCTTCACGTCGAGGGTGACGGTGGCCAGCATCACCGGGTTCATCTTGTCTGCCACCGTCAGGTTGGTGCCTTCCTTGCGTGCGGCGGGCCCGCCCGGGATCACCTCGAGCTGCGAGCCGTCCTTGCTCCAGCGGTAGCCGGCCGGGGCCTTGCTGTTGCCGTGCTCGAGCGCGCCGGCGATGCGGGCGTCGCGCTTGGCCTGCTCGCCCTCGGTGAAGCGCTCGTGCTTCTCGCGGTCGGCTTCCTTCTTGGCGGCCAGCTCATCGGCTTTCGTCTTTTCCTCGCTGGCGCGGTAGTCCTTGAAGGACTGCGACCTGGTGCTCACGCGCTCGTAGTCGAACGATGGAGGGAACTTGTCCTGCTCGTCCTCGGAGAACAGCCCCGAGGACTTGGCAGCCTGGATGCCCTTCGTGTACTCGGTCTGTGCGACCTGCGTGGCCTGGGCCGGCGGGATGCCGGCTTTGATGGCCTTCTCGTAGGCGACCATCGCAGGATCTCGCACCGTTGTTTGGATGAAGCCTTCCTTCTTGATCGCCTGCTCGGTCTGCGCCGTGCCCATCTGCGCGTGGTTCTTGTCGATCGTCGAGCGCTGGACGTCGTTGGTCATCATCTGCTCGCGCAGCTGCATGCCGGTCTTCGGGTCGACCTGCATGATCTTGGCGACCGCATCGGGCCTCATCTGCCCATCCGGGCCCATGCTGTTCGGGTCGGAGAAGATCGTGCGCAGCGCGTTCTGCTGCTGTTGCACGAGCTGCTGTTGCTGCTGGCGCATGCGCATCTGCTGGGCCATGTCCTGCATTGATAGGAGGCGCTGCGGGTCCCAGGCTTGCGCGTTGGACTGGACCGCGGCCAGGGGGATGGAGGCGTCGACGGGCATGTCAGACCTTCGAGTAGTCGACCATGAGGAAGCCGTCGGCGTTGAGCGCGACGGCCGACGGATCGGTGAGTGCGACCTCCTGTGCGATCACGCCCTGAGCGCGTCCGCCGCCGACGCGCCACGTCCACTCGTAGGTGGGGTAGCCGCGCGGCGAGACGCCGATGCGCTGGATGTCGGTCTTGAGCCAGACGTCCGACAGTGAGTAGTCGGTGGAGCCCCAGCCCTGGCCAACGCTGGAATAGCCCGGCACCGACCCGCTGTTGCCGCCGCCGCTGTTCATCGAGTTCATCAGCAGGTAGTTCTGCAGGCCGTTGCTGATTCCGCTGTTGATCGCGCTGGCGCTTCCAACTTGGCCTGCTGCGATCGCGTTGCCGGCGCCGATCGTGTTCTGGCCAATCGAGTTGGCCGTGCTCGCGCCGATGTTGCCCACGCCCGCAGCCGACGTCTGGCCGAGGTTGGCCATCTGCATCAGCTGGTTCCAGTACGTGTTGGAGTAGCTCGCCGCGGTGCCCTGGCCGTAGTCGGACAGCGCCTTCAGCGTGTTGCCGGTCAGGCCGCTGGCTGATGCGCTGTTGTCGATCGCGGCGGTGCCCTGCTGCATCTGGAACTGGTAGCCAGGCAGTTGTGACACCATCGACGGGTTGGCCATGAACTTGTTGATGTCGCCCAGCGCCATCGTCCCCTGCTGCATGTACGGCGCAAGGTCGGTGCGCGTTTGCTGGTACTGCTGCTGTTCAACGGCCGTCGCGTTGTTGGCGGCGTTGGCCTGCGTGTTGGCCGCGCTCTTCGAGGCGTCCGAGCTGATGAGGCCGCCGACGATAGCGCCCCCTGCTGCGATTGCTGCACCCCATGGCATATCAATACCCCCCTTTCAGCGTCTTCCGATAGGCCGGCTTCGGCGGTTGAACCTTCTTTCGGCGCGGCTTCTTCTTCAGCTGCGTTGGCTCGCCTACCTGGAGGCTGGCGAACACCGCGGCCGGAAGGCCAATGACTGCTGCCCACGGCATTTCAGGCCACCTTTCTTTGCGGGCGGATGCACACGATCAGCGTGATCCGCTCGTAGTTGGAGTCATTGGTCACCCAGTGGGTGTGCGCGTTGTCGAACCAGAAGACGTCCCCGGGCTTCGTCACCAGATGACCATCATCGAAATGGAAGGCCTGGCCTGGGGCACTGGCGATCTGTACCGCGAACTTCTCGTAGTGGCGCGCGTGCCAGCCCGGGTCGGTGTGCGGACGGCACAGGCCGCCAGGCGGGATGCGCGTGATCAGCACGCCGCCCAGCTCGAGGCCGCCGACGGCGCGCACGAGCGGCTCGACCAGGTCGCGCAGGTGCAGCACGTCGGCGCACGGGTACCAGACGGACTGGTGCGGCTGCTGGCCGTCGACGCCCGGGGCGGCGTAGCGCGCCCAGATGTCCGACAGCCCGTGATGCGGCGAGCGCGGATCGGCGGTGCGCGCGGTGTTCTGGTCCCACAGCTCAGGGTGCTCGAGGAGCGCCCAGTGCACGGCAGCCACCGGCGCGCCGGATCGGATGAGCTTGATGTGCTGGCTCACAGGAGGCCTTCCTGCACGCGGCGATCGCGCTCGGCGAGCATCGCGTCGGCGATCGCGGCGCACTGCACGGTCGTGCGCGGCACCGCGGCGTCACGCGTGGTGCCGGGGTGCAGGCTCATGCTGACGACCGAGGCGAAGTAGGTGTCCCAGGCGACGCGACGCATCATCTGTTCGTGCTCGTTCATCGCGGATTCACTCCCCTGGCGGTGTAGGTGACGGGCGGAATCTGCGAGGCGCCAGGCAGCGCTGCGGTTTGGCTGACCTGCACCGCGGCCGCCAGTGTCGTGGCGTTGGCGTTGACCGTCTGGGACACCACCGAGACGGCGTTCTGCGCCGCGATCGCCGAGGTGCGCGTGGAGTCGACGGTGGCCGTGATGTCGCTCATCTTCGGACCGGTCGGGCCGCCCAGCTGCGTGTTGATCACGTAGTCCAGGAGTCGGTACCAGACCGGGTCGACCTCGACGGTTCCATCGGGCCGGACGCGGCCGAATGGCACGTTCGCCTTGGGAAGCGAGCCCGCCGCCGCCTCGGTGCTGATGAGCCCGGATCCGCCGGCGTACTGGTTGGCGGCCTGCGTCGCGCCGCACTGCACCACGGCCATGGCTGTGCCCGCCTTCTTCGACGTTCCGGACTGCGTGAAGCCGCAGCTGAGGGTGGCGGTCTCGCTGGCCATCAGAAGATCAGCCCGTAGCTGTCCGCGCTCAGGGTGTGCGAACCCTGCGCGGCGTAGACGTCTTCGACGATGGTGGCCAGCGAGGAGTTGCTGGGCTGGCCGGTGAGCACGATCGCCGCGCCGCCCAAGGTCGCCGAGACCTGGAACGTATCGGTGGCCGTGCTGACGACGAAGTAGACCTGGCCCTCCGTCAGCGGCGCCGGCACCGTGCCGTTGAAGAAGACGATCTTCTGGCCGTTGGCCAGGCCGTGGGCCGGAGAGCGCACGTTGTTGTTGACCGTGTCGACCACGTACAGCAGCTGCGCCCCGCCGTTGGCCGCGTAGCCCACCCAGACGCCCGACGACCAGAAGCCGAACCAGCGCACGGTGGTGGCAGGCACGTTGAAGGTGGCCGCGGCGCTCAGCGCGCGCGAGCCGCCGGCAGCCGCCGCGAACGACACCGAGACGCGGGCATACGCGGGCGACCCGCCGGAGACCTCGTTGGCACCGGTCAGGCCCGGGAAGGCGGTGTGCAGCGAGCACGTGTCGATGCTCAGGGCGTTGAGCATCGTGTTCTTGGCAGTGACGGTCAGGCTCATTGCGCCTCCATGTCGGCACCGATCAGTGCTGCGCGCACCGGATCGCTGCTTGAGATTTCGAAAGTGCGGTCCAGGCCCGTGGACTCGCGGGTTTGGCCCAGGCGTCGCCACTTCACGCGGTTGGCGGTCGCTCCGGTGACACCCCAGGCCTCGAGGTGTTCGTTGCTCCATGAGTTGCCGCCGTCGTCCGACCAGCGCAATGCGATCTGCGGGTTGGTTCCGGCCGGCACCGTCATGCCCGTCTCGAGGTCGAGCTGCAGGGAGTCGAAGGTGACCGGCTCGGTCGAGGCCTTGTTCGGCGGCAGCGCGCGCCAAGAGCGCAACCACTTGCGCGGCCTGCCGTTGTCCGTGTAGACCTCGAGGTCAAGCGCGTAGAGGTTGCTGCTCTGCCAATCTCCGATGACGTGGCGGCCGCCGTAGAAGGCGTAGCTGTTGCCATCGTGCCGGTTGAACGCACCGTTGACGAAGGCCGCGCGCTCGTGCCACAGTCCCGTGACCATGTCCCAAGTCCAAGTGACATTCGCGCTCGGGAATGTGAGCACGTAGAAGGTGTGGCCCGCATCTTGGTAGACGTATCCGATGGCATCGCTGATCGTCAGGCCCGCGGCGACATAGCCCTTTATGGCGTACTCGATGGCGTGCGTAGATACGCGCTTGGCGCGGTAGCCCTCGCTGACCAGCACCACGCCCTGCCCGTACTCGTTGGAGCCCAGCCAGATGAGCGACTCTTCGATGTTGGCCACCGAGAACGTTGCGCAGCAGCCGGCCTGCAGGAAGACGCCCTGCAGGCGTTGGAACGTAAAGCCCGAGACGCCGGCGTTGACCCAGACCTCGGTGTATTCCTGGCCGAACAGCCAGACCTCGCGGTTCTTGTCGCCGATGGCCACAACCCAGTCGGGCTTGGCGTCCTTGGTGCCGAAGTTCAGCGCGTTCCAGGTAGTCAAGTCCTTGTAGTTGGACTGCCACCAGGTCTGCGTGCCCAGCTGGTTGACCAGGCCGAAGCCGTCCTGGTAGTTGGCAGAGACCGGGCCGGTTGCCGGCAGGCTGATGGCGACGAATGCAGTACCCGTCCAACAGTAGCCGGCGACGCCGTCGAAGACCGCGATCTGGGTTCCGTTGTCGATGATGCACACCGGCCCGGTGCTGGTGCCCAGGTTGCCCAGCAGCGTCGACGCCCAGGTCGACGCGGCGACGCTGTATAGACCGCTGCCGCTGACGACGTAGAGCAGGCCGCCGGGCCGCGCTCGCGAGCCGCGGTGCGGACCCGTTCCGACGCTGGCCAGCAGCGTCTCGCCCGGGACACTGTAGAAGCCACCCACGGCCTTGCCGTCCTTGGTCTCGACCAGCTCGGGATAGAGGTTGATGCAGCGCTGGTTGGCCAGGTTGGCCGACCGCGACATGTAGGCACCGCCGAGGAAGGGAGTCTTCACGAGCCACTCCCCCTGCCGTCGCGATAGATGTTGTACGTGCCACTCGCCTTTCCGACGATCACGCCGTCGTAGCTGGACTCGACGGCTTTGATATTCGTGCGCTTGACTGCGGCCTTCGTCTGGCTTGCCAGCTCGATGATCACCGGGTCGATCTGCGCGCCCTTGAAGTGAGGCTTCAGACGGATCGTCAGGTTGTGCACCAGCGCGTCCTCGTAGCCGGCGGGCAGGCTCACGACTGTCGTGAGGTTCGGAAACTCCTGGAGCTGGAGCGTCGCGACCCAGTACAGCGTGTACGCGATCGTGGGCACCGGAAACAGGTTCAACACCGCAACAGGGAACTGCGGGTCGTAGAACAGCGTGTCCGGAATGTTGGACGTCGTCGTGCGGTTGCCGATCTGGTTCCAAACGTCCTGAGGAACCACGTCCACGGGGTAGTTGTTGCCCAGGTTGTCCTGCAGGTACGCGGCGCCCTGGCCGTCCGCGATATTGATCGGGCGCGTTGCCTGGAACGTGCTGCCGGGCCCGACGTTGTAGGCTGCGCTGCCCGGGACCAGGACGCCGGACTGAGTGAGCGTTGCAAAGCACGCCAGCGTCTCGTTCGACCACGAGTCCATCATCCGATTGAGCAGGCGCAGGCAGAGTGCGGAGTCGGCCGCACCCACCGTCTCGCCAGGCGCATAGACCCGCGCCTCGCTCAGCGAGTCGGAGATGATGTCGAGTGCGGTGGTCATGGCCTTAGGTCTCGGTGTTCAGCCTCAGGCGACGGCGTCGGCAGAACTGGCAAGGGCACCCGTTCGGTCTCGGTACGACCTTCGCGACTTGACTGGTTCCTCGCCCTCCGAGGATTCGGCCTTCGGCGCCCTGCTCGCCCGCTTCTTCGAAGCCGGTTGGTCCGGCTGAGCCGATTGCGCCGGAGGTTCCTGCGTCGGCTGCATCTGCGCCGCAACCGCGGCCGGCACCTGGTAGGCCACACCGTTGACGATCACCTCGCACATCGCAGGCGCCGCAGGCGGCTCCGCAACGTAGGGCGCCGGCGGCGTCTCGGCCTTGAGCTTCATCGCAGCTTCCTGCGCCGCGCTCGTCACCAGCACATCGCCCACCCATTTCGGGTACTCCTGGAAGTTCGTCTGCGGCTTGCCCGGGTCTTGGACGAGCACGCCGTCGACCCACTTCGGGTACTCGCTGAAGGCGTAGCCCGGGGGCTTGCGGTTGACGATGTTGTCGTTGACCTGCTGGGTGAAGGCCTGCGCGTCGCCGCCGAGCGGCCGGTAGCCTTGCGCGGCGTGGTATTCCTCGTCGTCGGCGTTGTTGACCGTGACGGGCTGGAAGCGAGCCGGCTCTCCGTGCTCGGGCACGTGACGACCGGTGGTCGGCACGCCTCCGGCGGGCACCGGATCCCACACCCACTGCGAGATCACCGCGGGACGCTCGCCCGGATGCTTCATCACCATCGGGTAGCGCTGGTACTGCGGCGCGTTCATTGCACACCGCCTTCCGGGCTCTCGGCCGGCGGCGTGTCGGCCGGCGTCGTCTCCGGCTCGGAGTCGATCGGCGCTTCAGGCGCGCCGGTGGGCGCCGCGCCGGGCGCAGCGAGTTCAGCCTCTTCCTCGGCGGTGTGCACGAGGCGCAGACCGACCCACTTCGGGTACTCCTGCGGCTCGTAGAGGTCGCCCAGGTCGTCGCTGAGTTCGGCGATCGACGCCGCATAGGCGCTGGCGATCACCTTGTCCTGGTCACCCAAGCCGGCAACGGCCTTGTTCCAGAGTTCTTGCAGAGTCATCTCGTGCTCCCGTTCGTTGAGAAGCCGGTTGAAAAAGCGGGCGAGGCCTGAAGAAGAGGCCCCGCCCAATGGCAACGCCTTAGGACTTGATCAGCCCGAGCGTCTTCAGCGCCGCGACGAGGTCGCCCAGGCTGTAGGCCGTCGAGCCGATCGAGCCGTCGAACGTCGTGTTGACGAAGACCGCCGTCGTGGAGCCAGCAGCCACGGTGTGGACGTTGACCGCGGCGGTCGGCTGGACGGCCGGCGTCTGGCCGAAGAACGCGATCTTTTCGGGAAGACCGGCGGCGTTGGTGGTGCCACCCAGGACAGTGCCCTGGGTGTTGCCGTCAGAGAGCTGCCGCGGAGCGGCGGAGGTGGTGGCCATGACAGACCCTTTCTCAGTGAGTGGTGTGGTTCAGGACGGCAACGACGTGAGGGCTGGACCACTCCTTCTCGCGACCGAGCGCGATCTGCTCGCGAATCGTTTGCGCGAACTGGTCAGCCGCCTCTTTCAGGATCGCGGGGCCCACGGCGATGGGCGCGCCATCGAGCGTGCGTTCCACGACGACCTGGTAGAGGGGCTGCTTCAGCGGGGAGCGGGGAGTCTTCACGTCGTTTCCTTGGGGTGTGCCGCGCGCGGCTTCAGTTGGTGAGGCGAACGCCCAGTTCGGGGTAGAACGTGGAGGTGCCGTACAGCACATCGATCCGACATGGGAAAACATCGTTCGTCACATCGTAGGCCCGGATGATTCGCAGCGAGATGTTCTTGTAGGTCTCGCGCGCGGCGAAGTCGACGCCTTGCGGCAGCTCCAGCGGCACCGTCACGAGACCGAAGCAGTCGCGCGTGAAGCCGATGTTCTGGGCGTACGACGTCGAGGCCGAACCCTTGACCGTGATGGCCGCGCTGTTGGCCGGCGAGCCACTCACGGTCTGGTAGGCGCCGGACGTGGTGATCGCCGGGTAGATGCCGATCGTGGAGTTGCCCGAGCCGTCCGAGCTCGCCGTCGCGGTGACGACGAAGTTCTGCAGCTGGCCAGTGGACTGCCGGTTCTTCGGGTTGACCGCGAAGACGCCGGCGACCGTGAACACGTCGCCCACGTTGAGCAGCGCGGCGATGCTGTTGCCCCAGCCGTTCGTGACCAGCGAGGACCCGGTCTGGCCAGCGCCGTTGACCAGTGGCGTGCCGCTGTAGGCCCCCACGGTCTGGCTCTGGACGTTCTGGTCCATGAAGATCTCGAAGTTCGCGATGTTGGCCAGGAAGCCCTTCAACGCGGGCTCGGACACGCTGCGCACGTAGAGCGTCGACAGCGCGTTGGCCATCGACCAGTACGCGGCCGGGTTCAGGATCAGCACGCGGCCGTCTTGCGGCACGCCGCCTTCGTCCATGCGCTGGCCCACTGAGGCGAGCGAGGCGAACGAGTTCGGCACGGTGCCGGGGGTGCCCACCAGGTTGCTCACGGACTGGAAGTTCGTGAGGACGTCGTAGTCGATCTGGTTGGCCAGCTCCGCCATCGCGGGCTTGAGGTAGCGCTCCGAGAACTCTTCGATCGTCAGCGTCAGGTCTTGCGACGTGAACTGGAAGTCCACGTGCTTCTGGTTGCTGATGGTGATCGAGGTGCTCGGCTCGCTGATGTCCTGGATCTGCAGCGCGGGGCCGCTGGACACCTTGAAGCGGTTCGGCTTGCGGATCGTCAGCGAGCTGCCGATCTTGACGAACTGGTTCTCGAACTGGCGGTTGACCTTGCCAGCCGCCACGAGGTTGTTTTCCAGCATCACCAAGCTTTCCTTGGTGATGACGGTGGGAGTGAGTAGGGTTTGGGACGACACGGTGTGTTCTCCTCGCCGCCCCGCTTGGGCGACATCAGGTGGTGTTCATGGGTGGGGTTCCTTCCAGCCCGGCGTGCGCCGGTAAAACAGCCTGAGATCGCTCAGTGCGCCCTGCGTGTGACCGCAGCAGGGAAGCGGTGTGAACTGCGAGACGTCAGTGCGTCGCGCCGCGCAGTTCTGTTCGACGACGCGCTGCGTACTCGTCCATGGACTCCTCGTCGGGGCCCTTGCGAGTTGCGGCAGCGCGTGCGCCGACGGTGCGAACAGGGTCAGGCGCCTTGGTCAATTCAGGCGGCTTCGGAGCCTTCAGTTCGGCGGCCAGCACGCCCATCTCGAAGACGGCTTGCGGCGGCGGGAGCGCGGCCAGGCGAGCCGCGAGCTCCGGGTTCTTGCCAAGGTGGTAGGCCAACTGGGGGCCGTCCTCGCGCGTGGTGATGACGCTGGCCATGGCGAGCGAGATCTGCAGGTCGGCGCGCTCGGCGACTTCGGCGTAGTCGGGCATCTGCTCGATGGCCTTGGCGCGGTTGGCGTTCCAGTCGGCCTGCATCTTCTCGACGCTGGCCTGCTCGGCTGCCTTCTTCGCGTCGTCGGCGACCTTGGCTGCTGCCTCCTCGGACGCCTTCTTCGCAGCATCAGCGGCCGCTGCGGCCGCCTTGGTCGCGGCGCTGTTGGACGTCCACTCGATCAGCGCGTCCTCGTGCGCGTTGAGCGCCGCATCGAACGCGTCCGGGTCTTCGAAGTTCTCGCGCAGCGGACGCTTCGGACGCGGTGCCTCTGCTGGCGGGGGCGGCGCCGGGGGCGTTTCGGCCGCAGGCTTCGGGATGGCCTTCAGCGCCTCCTCGAGCCGGCGATCGGCATCGGCGCGCGCGCGCTCGGCTTCTTCGGCGCGCGTTTCCGCGGCGCGCCGGCGGTTGCGCTCCTTCGTGATCTCGGCCTTCTGCCAGGCTGGCGTGTTGTCCTTGCCCTTGCCAGCAGCGTCGCCATCGTCGGCTTCGGTCGCGGCAGCTTCAGCCGCTGCAGCGTCGTCCGTCGAGGTCGCGGGCGCAGCAGCCGGGACGGTCGCGGCCGGCGCAGGCGCGGGCGACAGCACAGGCATGTCGCTGGTGGCCGACAGCGCCGGCGAGCGCAGGTTCAGGACGTCGGCCGCCGGCGCAGCGACCGGGGCTGCGGGTGCTGCAGGGGCAGCTGGCGCCGCGGGCGTGGAGGTGGTGGTGTCAGCCATGCTGTTGGTTCTCGGAGCCCGGCGTCATTTCGCCGGTTGGATTCCCGGTGGCGCCCGGTGCGCCCGCATTGACCGAAGCGGGGGCGGATTTGCCGGCCAGCGAGAGCAGCTGGTCGGCGAGGTTGGAGACGTGCTTGTTCGTCGCGTCGTCGGCCTTCTGCAGGATCTGGAGCAACTTGGCCTCGAAGTCCTTGTTGACCTTGTCCTGCGCGACAGCGCGGTCGGCGGTGCGGTCGTTGAGCGCGGTCATGAGCTGCTGGCGCTCGGCCGACAGCTGCTTGACCTGCTGGTCGAGGGACTGCAGCAGCGCCTGCATCTGCGGCGGCACGTCCTTCTGATCGGGCGTCAGCAGGTTGGCCGGCACGGCCTTGGCCAGGCGGCGCGCCATCTCGTCGGCGCCAGGCCAGTCCTGGTTCTTGGCGATCAGGTCGGCGATCATCGACGCCGTGTTGGGCATCGCCTTGGCGAACGCCATCATCGATTCGGCGGCCTCGATGCGCTTGGTGGCATAGCTCGGGCCCATCGTGACCGTGACCGAGAACTTGCCGACCTTCGGATTGAAGACCTTCAGCGTCTTGCCGGTCTGCTGGTTCTTCCGCTCCTCGTACGCCTTTTCGGCGTGAGGATCGATCAGGATCAACTCGTCGCTGTCGTCGTCGGCCAGCACCGTGGCATAGCGCTTCGTGTCGAGGTAGGACGGCGCCAGGTCGATCAGGATCTCGCCGGTGTGGCGCTGCGCGCGCGACAGGTTGTCGAGGTAGTGGAAGGCGCCCAGGTCGCCGGTGCGGCGCAGCTCGCGGATGGCGCGGCCGCTCTCGTCTTGCATGCGCTCCTGGTTCGTCGCATTGAAGCGAATCCCCGTGGTGCCCATCATGTCTTGCGAGGCGCCCTGCTTTGCCTGCACGACGCCCGTGGGCACTCCGGCGAACTGCTGGCGCTGCGGCGGCGGCGCCGGCTTGCCGGCCAGGTTGACGCCCTTGTACAGGAGGTATGGGTACGACTTGCGGTTGGCCTGCTTCCAGCGATCCTCGTGACCTTCGACCTGGCCCTCTTCCATGATGAAGGGCGCCTTCGGCGCGAGCGCGATCAGCTCGGTCTCGCAGGTGAGCCAGTAGTTGTACATGCGCTGCGGATCCTTCGCGTTGCGCACGACGCCCGACTTCTTGACCTTGCCCTGCACGTCGATCTCGTCACCGACGCACTCGACGATCGGGATGTAGCGGCCCGGCCAGGGCTGCTCCTCGAGGATCTCGACGGCCGTGGCGCTGTACCAGGTCTGCTTGGGCACCTCGGCGCGGCGCTCCTTGATCACCTGGATCTTGCCGTCGGCGATCGCCTGAAGCACATCCGGATGCAGCTCGTCGCGCCAGCCGATGTGGCCGTTGGACAGCGCGACCAGGTCGCGGTGCTCCATGCGGATCTCGTAGTACTCGGCGACCCGGATGTTGTCCTTGTCGGCCCAGTTCTTCGAGTCCTCGCCCACGCCGTTCTGAGTCCAGGGAATCGGGTTCGCGTCCGGGTACATGTCCTCGAACTCGTGACGCGGGATCATCTCGGTGACGAAGCCGTACTTGGCGTCCGAGCCCTCGGGCTGCAACCGGTCGGGGTCGAGGTAGACCGTGAACTGGTTGCGCACGCGCCGGATGCGCAGCACCTTGTCGAACGAGTCCGGGCTCTCGTACTCGCTGACGATGCGCCAGAAGCCCCAGCCGCTCGTGACGGCGCAGTCGAACGCGGTGTCGTAGGCGATGTCGGCGTTGGAGTCGCGCTCGACCGCGCGGATCCAGCCGCGGTAGATCTTGGCGGCCTCGCGGTCGCCCTTCTCGCCCACCGGGCTGATGTTGATCTGCGGCCGGTTCTGGCGCTGGTCGTTCGTGATCTGGTGCACGAACGTGGGCATGTAGTTGGCCGTCAGGATCGGGCGGCGCTCGGCCTCGCGCTCGGCGCGCGTGCCGGCTGGCCACTGGTCGCCCGACTTGAACTTGATGTCGTCGAGGGCCTCGGTGCGGTTGTCGCGCTCGGCGCTGATGCAGCGGTCGAAGCGCTTTCTCATGCGGGCGAGGATCTCGGCCTTCTTGGCGGCGTCCTTCTCCTTGCCCTTGGGCTCGTTGTCGTCATCGGAGCCCTTGCCGCCGCCCACGTCGGGCGCCGGCATCTTGTTCATCCCTGCGTCGACCTTCGGAAGACGGATCTTTCCGTCGTCCTTGGGCTTGAGCGGATCCTGGGCCACGAGCTCAGACCCCCATCGTCACGGTGACTTGCGCGCCCGTGCCCGAGATCGCGGAGACGAACGCCGTGTAGAACTGCCATGGCTGGGCGCCGTTGGCAACGCCCTGCTGTGGCGACGCGCCCGAGGCGATCGTGATGGCCGATCCGTACACGGTCCAGTTCACCCCGTCGTTGGAGGCGTAGATCTGCACGGTCGCGCTCACATTCCCGGTGGTGGCAGTGGCCACAACCTGGAACGTCTGCGTCTGCGGGTTGATCGGCGCCTGGCCGGCGCTCGGGTTGACCGACTGCGCCAGGCCCGTTTGAAGCGCCGCGGCGAGCGTGGCGGCGGCGACTGCCGTCTTGCTGAGGACGTACGTGGTCATTGCAGAACCCGAACCTCTCCGGGCTGCAGGCCCTGGTTGATGGCTTGATCGATGGCTTCGGCCGCGTCGCGCAGCGCAGCGCGGTAGCTGCGGCCGTCTTCGCAGGACAGCTCCATCCAGAACTCGTGGCCGGCGCCGTTGAACATCGACACGCGCGCGACTTGCTCGCCGCGCACGGGAGACCAGTAGCGGTACTCGCTGACGCGGAAGGTGGCCAGACCGTCGGCAGAGCGCACGGTGTTGCTCATGTCGCGATCACCTTCGGCTCGCCGATCGCGTCGACGTCCACCGGCCTCGTCGACGTCCAGCAGCTGGCCAGCGGGTCAAGCACGCGCTCGCAGAACTCCTCGACCGATAGCAGCAGGTGGATCGGCAAGCACGCGATGCACACGCCGTGGTCGTCGCACGTGAAAGCGATGGTGACGATCTCGACGCCCTCGTGATTTCGCGTCGGCGGGCTGACCACGACCTTGCTGACCAGGTGGCTGGTGTCGGTCAGGCGCACCATTTCGCGCTGGATGATCTGCGGAGTGATCGCGTGGTCGGGGCTCATGTGCGGCGCCTTATCGATGGGCTGCCGCGGATCGCGGCGGAACAGGTTGGTCTTGAGACCGCCATCCCGCATCTCGTCGATGCGGCCGCACACCGCGCACGGTTGCATCGTGACGATGGTCAGCACCTCGAAGTCGCCAGCGTTCGGGAAACACTGTTCGCAGAGGCAGGTGCTCATGACGCCATCCAGTTGTGGCTGGCCGAGCTGCTGCCGGAGCCCACGGTGATCACGCGGCGCTCTTCGGCCGCGGGCGGCCGCGCCGGCTTGTGGGAGACGGCCAGGTAGCGCAGCGCGTCGGCACAGTGGCTGCACCAGTCGTGCACCGGCGTCTCTGTGAACTCGCCGAGGCGGGCGTTGAAGCTGCGGCGGTAGCGCTGCAGGGCCAGCAGCGCGGCCTCGCACTTGCGCTCGTCAATCCACAGGCGCGGAAAGAGCATGCGCGTGGCGTGGATGCCTTCCTCCACGCCAATGTTGGGCACGACCTCGAACCTGATGCCGAGCGTGGCCGCGGTCTCGATGCGGCTGCGGCCCGAGCCCAGCTCGCGCACCTGGATGTCGTGTGGTGCGTAGTGCTTTCCGTAGAGGTAGCCTCGCTTGTCCAGTACCTGAGCGTAGTGGGGCAGGCCCTCGCCGCTGGCCTCGTAGTAGTCGATGAGGCGAACCTCGCGGCCCACCGTCTGCACGAAGAAGATCGCGGTGGCGTCGCCGATGCCCAAGTCCCAAACCGTGTCCACGCGCAGCGTCGGGTCGTACGGCACCGACGTGACGCGGCCTTCGTTGCGGGCCTGCGAGACCTGCGTGAAGTAGATCGCGCCGTCGACGCGCGGCTCGTCCCAGCGGCCGTCCAGCAGCGCCGCGCGCGTCTGGTCGTCGAGCTTCATCAGCTTGGCTCGGTAGTCGCTTCCCAGGTACGGGTTGTCTGCAAGGCGCGCGGGGACGAAGCGCCGACGCATGACGACCTGCTCTTTCGTGCCGTCTTCTCGCTCCATGTCGACTCGCTCGACCTTGAGCGACGGGCCGCCCTCGGGCTTGATGCCCCAGTGGTTGGCGATCCAGCGCGCGCCCGGGCCGTCCGGGTTGCAGGTGGCGCGCGTGTAGCAGGTGAGCGGCACATTCTTGGGAACGCGCAGCCGCGTCTGCAGGTAGGCGTACGGCTTGGGCGTGGGCCACTGCGCGAGCTCTTCCCAGCCGATCCACTGGAACTGGCGCGACTGGTAGCGGTAGACGTCGGCGTCGGCGTCGAGGTAGCCGAGCTCGATGCGCGCGCCGCTCTGGAACTGCCAGTAGCGGTCGCCGGAGCGGTAGGTGGCACCGAGCGCGACCGTCGGATAGACCGCGGCCATGCGATCGAGCACCTCGCGCAGTTCGTCGTACGTGCGGCGCAGCAACAGGCCGCGGTACTCGGGGATCAGGATGGCGTCCTGCTGCAGTCCCAGCGCGTCGATCACGAGAGCGTCGGTCTTGCCCCCGCCGGCGGCGCCGCCGTACAGCACCTCGTCCTCGCCGGCGGCGAGGAACTCCTCCTGGCGCGCGTTGGGACGCCAGGCTGCCGTGTCGGGGGCGAGTGCTTCAGCCATCGCGCGGCGCCTGCTTCTTGGGCACGTAGACCGTGCAGGCGACCTGCAGCGGCTTGTCCGGATCTCCGACGTGCGTGACGGTGGCGAGCTTCGGATGCACGTAGGGCGCAGCGTCCTTGGCCACATCGGAGGCTGCGCGCATCAGGCGCCGGCGCGCGGCCGGCGTCTTCGCCTTCTCGGCGTCGGCGACGAGGTCGCGCATGGTGCGCAGCATCACGTCCTTGGGCATCACGCCCTCGGCCGCGGCCAGCGCCTCGGTCATCTTCGAGACCTTCACGGCGTGGGCGCGCACACCGTTCTTGGGCGGGACGCTCTTCTTCGGGTTGGCCTTGCGCTCAGTCACGGAGCAAGTCCCCCTTGAGGATCTCGAGCGCGCCGAGCGTGCGCATCTTCGAGAAGGTGCCCGTGCTGAGCGTGCCGACGACGCCGCCCTTGACGTAGACGATCAGGACTTCGTCCGGGTCGGCTTGGGCGCACTCGGCCAGGACGCGTTCCACGTCTCGCTCCATCGGGGCGCGCACGCGGCTGAGCGGCGTGGTCACTTCGAACCTCCGAGGTAGACCGGAGGTTCGTGGGTCACGCGCAGCGGCGTGGAGCCCCACCGGAAGTGCAGCTCGAAGCCAGGCAAACTGCGCGTGACGCGCACCTTCAGCATGAAGCGGGCGAGCAACCAGCCGCGTGCGAAGCTGTCGTTCATGATCTGGTACTGGCGACCGAACCACGGAACCAGCGGCACGACCAGGAAGAAGTCCTTCGCGTTCTCACGCGAGAACAGCCGGCGCGACAAGCCCAACGGGATCAGGCTGTCACGTTCGGCCAGGAGCGGGCACAGGCTGCGCATCACGACCTCCCGAACCTGACGCCGCCGTCATAACCGTTGCACGCAAGGTGCACGAGCATGGTTGCGCGCTTGGCCGAGAACGGGACCGGGCCGAGCGCTGCGGGCCGCGGGGTGAAGCGCTGGCCCGCCACGCGCGGCCTAAACACCGGCACCCAGCGCCACGTGCCGTCGGCGCTCTGGCGCGGCTCCTGGAGCATGCGCACGGCTGTCGCCTTACTTCAGCGAGCCGGGCGGCTTGCGGCCGAGGTTGTGCGGGTGCGGGGGCGCACTCGTGGGGATCTTCACCTTCGACTTGGTCGGGCGCGAGCCGCTGCCAACCGAGGTGTTCTGCTTCATGGACGATCCCTTGGTGTGCGGGATGGTCGGGGACTTCGAGACGAGGGCCATGGTCGCTCCTGCAGGGAGTGCGGCCGAGGATCACGGCCATGGTCGAGGAATGTAAGCACGAGTCGGCCGCAGAAGGGCCGCAATCCCGTACAGCGTCAGGCGATGCGCACGGCCTGCGTGATGTACGGCCGCACGATCTCCATGAGCGCGAGCAGCGCCTTGCCGTCCTCGTAGTTCGGGACGGAGCCGCGCTGCCAGGTCTGCACCGTGCTGTGCGCGACGCCGAGGGCGCCGCCGATCTGGCGCAGGCTGAATCCAGCGTCCTGCATGGCCTGGATGACGTTGGGCCAGCGGATCGGTGGCTCGCGATGGATGAGGGAAAGGGTGCGGGCGTTCACAGCTTCTCCTGAAACCGGCTCGCCAATAGAGCGATCTCGCCTTGGCCGTCGTCCTGCAGCACGACCACGCCATTGACGCCGAAGCTACGACGGATCTCGTAGCGCTTGCCCAAGGTGAGGCGCTGCTGGACGATCTTGCTGTCTGGCAGCGAGACGAGCGTTCGGATGTGGGTCATAGCCTGAAGGGCCTCCTGCAGTAGCTGCACTCGTTCATGCTGCGGATGAATGACATCGTCGGCTCGAACTTGTGGACGGGCCTGACGATCCACGGCGCTCCACAACCCTTGCAGGTGCCCTCGGACTCCGCTTTCGGGTCAACATACAGGCCACTCGGGGATGGACGAACGCTTGCGTGGGCCGCGATGGCGCCTGCTGCGGCGGCAGCTGCGGCGGCAGCTGCGCACCACATCACCTCACTCCGTTCTTCGCCCAGCTGAAGCCGCGTGGCAGCGGCAACCGCTCCATCGAGTACGAACTGATGTTGTTGGAGATCATGATGTCTCGCAGGCACGCGAGCGCCGGCTCTTTGAAGCGTTCGAGCTCGGGGTTCGGGTTCCCCGCCAGGACGGGCCGCACGCGGCCGTCGACGTGCCACTGCTGTCCACCGGCGCGGATGTCGTAGCGCAAGGCGAACTCGCTCTCTTCGATGTCCCATGCGTAGACCTTGCGCACAAAGTCACGCCAGTCCGGCGGTGCCACGATGCGCATCAGCGACTCGGCGCGCACGATCGCCGGCGCGGCAATGAGCGCCAGGCCGGCGCCGAGGAAGCCGCGGCGGGAGAGTTCGGGTGTCAGCATGGCTTGCCTCCCGCGAAGATCGAACGCAGGCCAGCGAGCAGTCCACGGGGCCTGGCAGCATCGGCCTCGAGCACTGCGATGACAGCCTGCTGAACGACCGCAGCCGCCTTCGCCACCTCCAGGTCGTGCGCCAGCGCCGCAGAGCACTCGCGCTCCAGCGCGAGGTCTTCGG
>CAIWPS010000720.1 GCA_903914615.1 uncultured beta proteobacterium
GTCACCCAGCACCCATTCGACATAGCCGGTGACCGACAGCCGGCGCGTTCGATCCGATGCATTGCGCAGCTTCAGAACGATGAACTTGATCGGCGCATCGATGGCCACGAACATGGTCAACTCGCTGGCGATGCCATCGGCGGTGTGTTCGAAGACGCTGTAGCCGAAGCCGTGCCGGGTCACATAGCGCGCGCCCTCCCCTGAGGGTGCCGGCAGCAAGGTCGGCGACCAGAAGTGGCCGCTGTCTTCTTCGCGGATGTAGAAAGCCTCGGTGTTGGCGTCGCTGACCGGGTCGTTCGACCACGGGGTCAGCCGGAACTGCTGGGCGTTCTCGCTCCACGTGCTGGCGCTACCGCTCTCGGAGACCAGGGTGCCGAACGAGGGGTTCGCCAGCACATTGATCCACGGCAAGGGCGTCATGCGGGCCGCCGTCGCCGTGATGAGGTATTCACGCCCGTCCGGCGTGAATCCGCCGAAGCCGTTGTCGAAGGCGAGTTCGGGCCCCGGCTCGATCGCTACCGCTGGAACCGGAAGACGATTGGGTACAGCGGGCCGCGTGGGCCCGGTTTGCAAGGCCGTGGCCGGTGCGCTGCGCCTGGCTGCCAGTTGCACATCCAAAGGGCCGTCACCCGCATCCAGCACGACGCGGGCGACCGCCTGCAACAACAGCTTGCCGTGATCACCGACCTCATCGGCTGCCAGCACGAAGACGCCGCCCGGCTTGCCGATCAGGTCCGTCTGGCCGCTTGACGCCACTGTGTCCAGCACTGCATCACGTAAGCCGGTCGCGCGTGCGCCGCCAGCCGCCATCAGGATCACCAGGTCAACGGCCACGCCGTGCGCTCGCCAATAGGCATGTGCCTGCACGAGTTGACGGGCGATGCCAGACTGCGCCACGTCATCGATGCCCAGCAACACGATCGGCAAGTCGCCGGAGATCGCGAAGCGCCACAGGCCAGACTGACCTTGGTGGTTCAGCGCCAGAGCAGCCGCAGGCGCGCGCATCACCGCATCGGCATGGAGGATGGACGCGGCCAGGTCGGCGAACAGCAGCGCATCGGCCTCGGTGCAACCCCATGCCGCGAGAGCCGCCCGTGCATGCGCTTGCGCCGCAGCCAGCACCCGATCTGCAAAGCCAGGCTCCCGGCATCTTCGAATCAGCGCCAGGCACTCATCACGGGTCGTGGCCATGCCGGTGACCCCATCGAGCACGGCGGTCCGGCCTGCATCCAGCCTGACCTGGCCCCGGATGGCCGCCACCGGGTCGAGCACGGCACCGGCCGTGCCCGACAGGGCTGCACCGTTGTCGAGCGCCTGCGGGTTTGCCGTTGACCGCCCGCGCCCGATGAAGCGCATGCGATCCGTCTCGCAGGAAACCGCACCGACCAGCGCGTCGCTCGGCAGCCAGGCATGGAACATCCAGGGCGTGGACTCTTCCGGCGCTCGCGCACGGCGCATGCAGACGATGGCCTGCCACTCGGGCAGGATTTCCGTCTCGACGAAGAGCTTCTCGAAGGCCGGATGCGCGGCGTCGGCCGCGGGGGCTTCGAGGACGATGTCAAGGTAGCTGGTGAGCGCCAGTGTCCTGGCACCGCCGGCGCGGCAATCGAGGCTGATGCGACGCAACTCGATATCGACGTCTGGCGCAATGGCGATATCAATCCTCGACTCGACCTCGACTGCGTCATCACCCTGCCCGCTGGCATGGCGGCGCGCCAAGGTCGCCCGACCCGGCAGGAAAGTCGCGTCGACGAAGTCGTCCTGTTGCCCCATGGGCTGCACCGTTGCCGACCACGGCGCGCCGCCCGATGCGTCACTCAGATAA
>CAIWPS010000721.1 GCA_903914615.1 uncultured beta proteobacterium
CGCCGTGGCATCGCCGGTGGCGCCCCCGGCGCCGCCGCCGCTGCCGGCGTCCGTGCCGCCGGCCCCGGAAGCCGTCGGCCCGCGGCCCGCACCGGCAGCGGCCCCCGAGATGCCGCCACCGCCGACGCTGGACGACGTGGCCCTGCTCACGCCAGCTTCCGACTACGCGCGCTTCGTCGCCGGCAACGTCGCGCCCGAGGTCAAGAACGCGGCGCTGAAGAAGCTCTTCACCGACCCGCACTTCAACATCATGGACGGGCTGGACACCTACATCGACGACTACAACAAGCCCGACCCGCTGCCCGCCGGCTGGCTGCGCCAGATGGTGCAGTCCAAGCTGCTGGGCCTGTTCGACGACGAAGAGGAAGCCGCCCCCGCCACGCCAGCCCCGGCCGGCGCGACCGCCCCAGCGGCCGGGGCCCCGACCGCCGCCGCGACCGCCCCCGAACCCCTGCCCTGCCTGCCCGCCGACCCACAGCCCGATGAAGACCCTGATCTGCAACTGCAACCAGACGATGCTGCTCGACGCGCCGGCCCTGAGCCGTGCGCTGGCGCTGACGCCGGGCGCCAGCACTGAGGGCCTGGACACCGTCCACACGCTGCTGTGCCGGCGTGAAGCGGGCGCCTTCCAGCGCGCCGCCAAGGCCACCGCCGCCAGCGGCGACGAACTGCTGGTGGCGTGCACGCAGGAGCAGCGCCTCTTCCTCGACCTCAACGATGAGACCGAGGGTGCGGCCGGCGTGCAGGAAAGACCGATCCACTTCGTCAACATCCGCGAGACCGCAGGCTGGTCGCGCGACGCCCGCAGCGGCGGCGGCGCACTGCCGAAGATCGCGGCGCTGATCGCCGCCGCACAGCTGCCGGCGCCGGAGCCGGTGGCCACGGTGGCCTACCGGTCGGCGGGGCGCTGCCTCGTTATCGGCTCTGCCGAGGCCGGTGAGCGCGCCGCCGCGCTGCTGGGCGAGGCGCTGGACGCGACGCTGCTCGTCACCGAGCCCGGCGGCGCGCTGGCGCAGGGGCACGCGCGCGCCACCCACGTCGGCCGCCTCACGCGGCTGGCCGGCTGGCTGGGCGCCTTCACGGCCGAATGGGAGAGCAGCAACCCCATCGACCTCGACCTGTGCACGCGCTGCAATGCCTGCCTCGACGCCTGCCCCGAAGGCGCCATCGGCCTCGATTACCAGGTCGACCTCGAGGCCTGCAGGAACCACCGCGATTGCGTCCGCGTGTGCGACGCCGCGGGCGCCATCGACTTCACCCGCGGGCCGCAGGTGCAGGGCGACAGCTTCGACCTCGTGCTCGACCTGCGGCCCGCGCCGGCCTGGTCGCTGCACCAGCTGCCGCAGGGCTACTTCCACGTCGGCCACGATGCCGCCCGGCTGGCCGCCGCGGTGCTCGAACTGCGCGGCCTGACCGGCGAATTCGAGAAGCCCAAGTTCTTCCGCTACCAGCCCAAGCTGTGCGCGCACAGCCGCAACGAGCAGATCGGCTGCACCGCCTGCATCGACGTCTGCTCGGCGCGCGCCATCCGCAGCGACGCCTCGCGCAAGGGCAAGACCAAGGCCGAGATTGCGAACGGCGGCGCCGGCGGCGTCATCGTCGAGCCGCACCTGTGCGTGGGCTGCGGTGCCTGCAGCACGGTCTGCCCGAGCGGCGCAATGGGCTTCGGCTACCCCGGCACCGTGGACCAGGGCCGTCGCCTGCGCACGATGCTCGCGGCCTACCGCCACGCCGGCGGCCGCGACGCCGCCCTGCTGCTGCACAGCCAGCAGGCCGGCACGCGGCTCGTCGACGAGCTCGGCCGTGCGGCGCGCATCGATCGCGCGCTGCAGGGCGTGCCGGCCCGCGTGCTGCCGGTGGCCGTGTGGCACACCGCCAGCGTCGGCATCGACCTCTGGCTGGCGGCGATCGCGCAGGGCGCGAGCCAGGTCTGGGTGCTGCTGAGCGATGAAGAAGCCCCCGGGTACCGCCAGGCGCTGGCCGATCAGATGGCGCAGGCGCAGGGCGTGCTGAGCGGCCTGGGCTACGCCGGCGAGCATTTCCGCCTGCTGCAGGCGCGCGACGCGCGCGACCTCGCCGGGCTCGACGCCGCGCTGCGTGCCGCGCCGGCACAGGGCGTGGCCAGGGCCGCCGCGTTCAGCGCCCAGGCCGACAAGCGCGCCACCCTGGAGCTGGCGCTGGAACACCTGCTGGCGCAGGCGCCGGCCGCGGCGCTGCCCGAGGCCATCGCGCTGCCCGCCGCCGGCGCGCCGCTGGGCACCCTGCTCGTCGACACCCAGAAATGCACGCTGTGCCTGAGCTGCGTCGGCGCCTGCCCCTCGGCCGCGCTGGCCGACAACCCCGAGCTGCCGCAGCTGAAGTTCATCGAGAAGAACTGCGTCCAGTGCGGGCTGTGCGCCAGCACCTGCCCCGAAGGCGCCATCGCGCTGCAGCCGCGGCTGTGGCTGGCCGACGGCGGCAAGGCGCGCAAGGCGCCGCGCGTGCTGGCCGAGATGCAGCCCTACCGCTGCGTGCGCTGCAGCAAGCCCTTCGGTACCCAGCGCGCGATCGAGAACATGCTGGTCAAGCTGGCCGGCCACGCCGCCTTCCAGGGCGCTGCGGCCGAGCGGCTGAAGATGTGCGGCGACTGCCGCGTCGTCGACCTCTACAGCAACCCCGACGAAGTGCGGATCACCGACCTATGACGAGCAGCGCGCTGAATTTCGCGGCCGTGGACGACGGCGAGGAACTCGCGCGCGCCGAGCTCTACGGCCTGCTGGCGCGGCTGTGGCTGGCGCCGCCCGACGCCGCCCTGCTGCAGCAGTTCGCCGTTGCCGTGACCGAGGCGCCCGAGCCCGGCGGCCACCTCGAAGCGCCGTGGCAGGCGCTGGTGGGCGCACTGCGCCAGACCACGGTGGCGGCCGCCGCGGCCGAGCACGAGGCGCTGTTCCTGGGCGTCGGCCGGCCCGAGGTCTTCGCCTACGCCTCCTTCCACCTCAGCGGCTTCCTCAACGAGAAGCCGCTGGCGGCGCTGCGCCACGACCTCGCCGCGCTGGGGCTGGCGCGCGACGAGCAGGCGATGGAGACCGAGGACCACGTGGCCTACCTGTTCGAGGTCATGCGCTACCTCATCGCCGGCGACGACGCTGCGGTGTGCAACCTGGAACAGCAGCGCCGCTTCTTCCGCGGCCACCTGCAGACTTGGGTCGAGAAGCTGTGCGACGCCGTGCTCGCCCACCCGCGCGCCGACACCTGGCGCGCCGTGGCCGCCTTCACCGCGGCCTTCATGCAGGTCGAGGCGCAGGCCTTCGACATGCTCGAAGCATGATCGCCCCCGAGGACATCACCGGCCTGGTGCTGGCCGGCGGCCGCGGCAGCCGCATGGGTGGCGTCGACAAGGGCCTGCAGCTGCACCAGGGCATGCCGCTGGCGCTGCACGCGCTGCTGCGGCTGGCGCCGCAGGTGGGGCAGGCCATGATCAACGCCAACCGCAACCTGTCGGCCTACGAGTCGATGGGCGTGCCGGTGTGGCCCGACGGCATCGCAGACTACGCCGGCCCGCTGGCCGGCTGGCTGGCCGGGCTGGAGCATTGCGAGACGCCCTGGCTCGCCACCGTGCCCTGCGACACGCCGGGCTTCCCGGCCGACCTGGTGGCGCGCCTGGCCGCCGCCGCCGATGCCGCCGGCGCCGAGATCGCGATGGCCTCGGCGCCGGAAGGCGGCGCGCAGCGCACCCAGCCTGTGTTCTGCCTGCTGCAGAGCTCGCTCGTGGAAAGCCTGGTCGGCTTCCTCAATGCCGGCGAGCGCAAGATCGACCGCTGGACGGCGCGGCACCACTGCGTCACGGTGCCCTTCGACGACGCGCAGGCCTTCTTCAACGCCAACACCCTGGCCGAATTGCAAAGCCTGCAAGGCCGCCCCGGCTGAAGCGCCGCCGCGGCTAGGATGCGCCGCATGTCCGCCGAACCCGCCGCTTCCGGGGTCGACCCCGCCCCGCCGCGGCCCGAGCACTGGCCGCTGGACGCCATCCTCGTCGTCGACGACGAGCCCGGCATGCGCAACTTCCTGCTCAAGGCGCTGCAGCCGCGCGCCGGGCTGGTGCTGGCCGCGGTCTCGGCCGAGGAAGCCGAGACGCTGCTGCAGCGCCACCGCTTCGACCTCGTGGTGCTCGACATCACCCTGCCCGGCAAGAGCGGCCTCGTGCTGCTGCGCGAACTGCGCGAGCAGGGGCAGGCCTGCGAGGTCGTGCTGGTCACGGCCTACGCCGACCTGGACACCGCCATCGAGGCGCTGCGCGCCGGCGCGGGCGACCTGCTGCTCAAGCCCTTCCGCGTCACGCAGCTGCTCGGCGCCGTGCAGCGGGCGCTGGAACGCTCGCGCCTGAAGCGCGAGAACTGGGTGCTGCGGCGGGCGCTGCAGGCGCGCACGCCGGCGGCCGACGGCCTGGTCGGTCGCTCCATCGTCATCAAGGGCCTGCAGGCGGCGCTGCAGCGCGTGGCGCAGGTCGACAGCACGGTGCTGCTCACCGGCGAGTCGGGCACCGGCAAGGAACTCGCGGCGCTGGCCCTGCACCGCCTGAGCCCGCATGCCGCGGCACCCTTCGTGCCGGTCAACTGCGCCGCGGTGTCGCCGGCGCTGCTGGAGGCCGAGCTCTTCGGCCAGCCCGGGCGCGACGGCCTCTTCGTCTACGCCCAGGGCGGCACGCTGTTCCTGGACGAGGTGGGCGAGCTGCCGATGGCGGTGCAGGCTTCGCTGCTGCGCGTGCTGGAGAACCGCCGCATGCGGCCGGTGGGCAGCGAACAGGAGATCGCCGTCGACGTGCGCATCGTCGCCGCCAGCCACCGCCCGCTGCGCGCCGAGGTCGAGGCCGGGCGCTTCCGCGACGACCTGTACTGGCGGCTGCAGGTGGTGGAGATCACGCTGCCGCCGCTGGCCGCGCACAAGGAAGACATCCCCGACCTCGTGGCCCACTTCATCGCCACCCTGGCGCCGCAGCTGGGCGTGGCGCCGATCGAGGTCAGCGCCGACGAGATGGGCTACCTGCAGCAGTACGACTGGCCGGGCAATGTGCGCGAGCTGCGCAACCTCATCGAACGCTCGCTCATCGTCGGCGCGCTCAACGTCTCGGCGCTGTACCAGGGCCTGTCGCGGCGGCGCGCGGGCGCGGGGGCCGCGCCCGCCGCGCCGCCCGCGCTCGACGGGCCGACCGACCTGCACGCGCTGGAAAAGCGCCACATCCTGGCCGTGCTGGCCGCGGCGGGCGGCGACAAGACGCGGGCGGCGGCTCTGCTGGGCATCTCGCGGCGCACGCTGGAGCGGCGCTGCGCGGAATGGGGCCCATGAACGACGCGCCGGGGCCGGCGTGACGCGGTCGCGCTTTCTCGACCTGCCCATCCGCCACAAGCTGCTGCTGATGGTGCTGCTGCCCCTGGGCGGCGTGCTGCCGGTGCTGCTGGCGGTGCTGCTGTGGTGGGGCAACGAGGCCTACGACCGCCTGCTGCTGACCAAGGTGCAGAGCGACCTTGCAGTGGCGCACGGCTACTTCGAGCGCGTGCTGGCCGAGGTCGGCGCCAGCGTCGGCGCGGCCGCCGAGTCGCAGGCGCTGGCCGCCACCCTGGCCCGCAGCGCCGACCCGCAGGCCCTGCTGCTGGCGGTGGCGCAGCGCGAGCGGCTGGACTTCCTGGTCCTGCTGCCGGCCGCCGCTGCCGGCAGCGATGCCACCAGCGTCGAGGTACTGGCGCCGCAGGCGCTGGCGGCGCTGGCGCCGGACCTGCAGGCGCGCGTGGCCGTGCCGCTGCTGGCCACGCGCGGCGCGGCGCCGACGGCGCGCCAGGTCGAGGACCGCGCCATGGTGCTGCTGGCCACGCGCGTGGTGCGCGACGGCAGCGGCCAGCGCATCGGCGTGCTGCAGGGCGGCGTGCTGCTCAACCGCAACCTCGACTTCATCGACCACATCAACGAGATCGTCTACCCCGAGGGCTCGCTGCCTTTCGCCCGCTGGGGCAGCCGCGGCACCGCGACGCTGTTCCTGGACGACGTGCGCATCAGCACCAACGTGCGGCTGTTCGGCGCCGACCCCGCCGCGCGCGCCATCGGCACCCGCGTCTCGCACGAGGTGCGCGAGGCCGTGATGGACCGCGGCAACCTGTGGCTGGACCGCGCCTTCGTCGTCAGCGACTGGTACGTGTCGGGCTACCGGCCGCTCGCCGACGGCAGCGGCCGCCGCGTCGGCATGCTCTACGTCGGCATCCTGGAACGCCCCTTCGCGCTGCTGAAGACGGCCGCGCTCGCCAGCATCGCCGCCGTCTTCATCGTCGTCATGGTGCTGGCGGCCTGGGTCTCGCTGCGCTGGGCACGCGCCATCTTCCGGCCGCTGGAGCAGATGGAGGCCACGATCGATGCCGTCGAGGCCGGGCGCATGGGCGCGCGCGTCGGCGCCGTGGCCAGCGGCGACGAGATCGGCCGCCTGGCCCGCCACCTCGACCGCCTGCTGGGCCTGATCGCCGACAACACGCAGGCCCTGCAGCGCTGGAACGCCGAGCTCGACGCCAAGGTGGCCGAGCGCACGCAGGCGCTGCAGCAGGCGCAGCAGCAGCTGCTGCGCAGCGAGAAGCTGGCCACCGTGGGCCAGCTCACGGCGAGCATCGCGCACGAGATCAACAACCCCATCGCCGTCATCCAGGGCAACCTGGACCTGCTGCGCGAACTGCTGGGCGCCGAGGGCCAGGCGCGCGTCGCGCCCGAGCTGCACCTGGTGGATGCGCAGATCGAGCGCATGCGGCTCATCGTGACGCAGCTGCTGCAGTACGCCAGGCCGGGGGAGTTCGCCGGCTACGTCGAAGCCGTGGACATCGCAGGCCTGCTCGACGAATGCCTGGCGCTGGCGCGCCACCAGGTCGCGGTCGACCGGCTGCGCGTCGAGCGCATGCTGCAGGCCACGCGGCAGCCGGCCATCAACCGCAACGAGCTGCAGCAGGTGCTGGTGAACCTGATCGTGAATGCGCTGCAGGCGCTGCGGGACCGGCCGGCCGGCGGCACGCTGCGCCTGGCCAGCGCCGACGTCGGCGCGGACGCGGTGCAGATCGTCGTCGAGGACGACGGCCCGGGCCTGCCGCCGGCGCTGCGGTCGCGGCTGTTCCAGCCCTTCGCCAGCGGCCGCGCAGGCGGCACCGGGCTGGGCCTGTGGATCAGCCGCGACCTCGTCGAACGCTACGGCGGCGACATCACGGCCGGGGCGGCCCAGGCCAGCGCCACAGGCGCGCGCTTCGTGGTCAAGCTGCGGGCCGGACCCGAAGCCTGAATCTTCAGGTCGTCTTCGACACGCTGATGGTCGGGAACTTGGCCGAGAAGTCCTTGGACTTGAGCGCGATCTTCACCGCCACCTTGCGCGCGATGGCCTTGTAGCTGGCGGCGATGGTGCCTTCGGGGTCGGCGACGACGCTGGGGCGGCCGTTGTCGGCCTGCTCGCGGATGGCCAGCGTCAGCGGCAGGCCGCCGAGGTATTCGACACCGTATTCGGCGGCCATGCGGCTGCCGCCGTCGGCGCCGAAGATGTGCTCGCTGTGGCCGCAGGCCGGGCAGGTGTAGACGGCCATGTTCTCGACGATGCCCAGGATGGGCACGCCGACCTTCTCGAACATCTTCAGGCCCTTCTTGGCGTCCAGCAGCGCGATGTCCTGCGGCGTGGTGACGATGACGGCGCCGGTCAGCGGCACGCGCTGGCTGAGCGTGAGCGCGATGTCGCCGGTGCCCGGGGGCATGTCGACCAGCAGGTAGTCGAGGTCGCGCCAGTTGGTCTGGCGCAGCAGCTGGTCCAGCGCCTGCGTGGCCATCGGGCCGCGCCAGATCATGGCCTGGTCGTCGTCGATGAGGAAGCCTATCGACATCACCTGCACACCGTAGTTCTCCAGCGGCTCCATCGACGTGCCGTCGATGCTCTCGGGCCGGCCGCTGATGCCCATCATCATGGGCTGGCTGGGGCCGTAGATGTCGGCGTCCAGGATGCCCACGCTGGCGCCTTCTGCGGCCAGCGCCAGCGCCAGGTTGACGGTGGTGGTGCTCTTGCCCACGCCGCCCTTGCCCGAGGCCACGGCGATGACGTTCTTGACCTTGGGCAGCAGCGCCACGCCGCGCTGCACGGCGTGCGGCACGACGCGGGTGGAAAGCTCGACGCTGACGTTCTCCACCCCCGGCACGCTGCGCGCGGCGGCGATCAGCGCCTTGCGCAGCGCCGGGTGCTGGCTCTTCGCCGGGTAGCCCAGCTCGATGCCGAAGGCGACGTCGCCGCCGTCGATGCGCAGGCCCTTGATGGCGCGGGTGCTGACCCAGTCCTTGCCGGTCTGGGGGTCGACGACGCTCTTCAGCGCTTCGAGCAGCGCGTTCTCTGTGACGACAGTGGACATGGCCGGGCGGGCTCCAGTGGCAGGGCGCAGGGGAAAGCGCGGGAGTCTAGCGGAGCGGGGTGCCGCGCCCGCGCCGGGGTCGCCCGCGCGCGCGGCGCGGCGCGGCGGCTACTCGACGCGCCGCACCTTGGCCGTGCGCCGGGCGCCTTCGATCTCCATCACGTAGCCGCCCAGCGGCGCGCGCCGGACGGTGACGCGCGGCGAGTTCAGGTAGTACTCGCCCACGCTGTCGTCGCTGACCTGCCAGACCTGGCCGTTGGCCAGGCGGATGCGCGTGCGCGGGCCCCAGCCTTCGAAGGTGCCCGGGATGGTGGACGACAGCTCGGCCAGCTCGGTGCGCGCACGGTCCAGGCC
>CAIWPS010000722.1 GCA_903914615.1 uncultured beta proteobacterium
CTTGGTGGCATGCACCTTGGCGTCGCGCGAGATCGACGGCGAGCCGTTGTATTCGTAGTGGTAGTCCTGCAGCGTGCACTCGCCGGCCTTGTCGCAGATGCCGCAGTCCACCGGGTGGTTCAGGGTGATGAACTGCAGCGTTTCCTTGCGGCGCTGGCGCACCTTGTCCGAATCGGTCAGCACGCGCATGCCCTTGGTGATGGGCATGTTGCAGGCGATGTCCAGCCAGCCGCTGCCGGGCGCCTGGCCTTCGGCCGTGACCTCGACGGCGCAGATGCGGCAGTTGCCGGGTATCGAGAGCTGTGGGTGCCAGCAGAAGTAGGGGATGAAGAAGCCGTGGGCCTTGGCCGCCTGCATCACGGTCTGGTGGTCTTCGGCCTGCACCGGCTGGTCGTTGATGAAGAACTCAACCATGGAGAGCCTCCGCGGTCTCGACTTCGATGCGGCCACCCAGCTTCGATCGGCCGTGCTCGATGTAGTACTCGAACTCGTCGCGGTACTTGGCGATGATGCCCAGCGTGGCGTAGCCCGCGGCGTCGCCCATGCCGCAGATGGTGGTGCCGTCGTTGGCCTTGCTGATGCGGATCAGCTGCTCGATGTCGTCGGGCTGGCCCCGGCCTTCGACGATGCGGTCGATGATGCGGTGCATCCAGCCCATGCCTTCGCGGCAGGGCGTGCACTGGCCGCAGCTCTCGTGGTGGTAGAAGCGCAGCAGGATCTGCAGCAGCCGGACCATGCAGGTGCCCTCGGCGATCACCACCATGCCGCCGGAACCGACGCCCGAGCCGGCCGCCGTCAACGAGACATGGTCGTAGGTGACATGCTCGATCTCGGCCGCGGTGAGCACCTTGGTCGAGATGCCGCCGGGCACGATGCACTTGAGCTTGGCGCCGCCGAGCACGCCGCCGCAGTCCTCGTGGATGAACTTCGCCAGCGGGTAGCCGTACTCGACTTCGTAGACGCCGGGCTTGTTCAGGTGGCCCGAGATCGACACCAGTTGCGTGCCCGGGCTCTTCGCCGTGCCCACCGTGCGGAAGGCCTCGCCGCCGCCGCGCACGATGGCGACGACGTTGGACAGCGTCTCGACGTTGTTGATGACCGTGGGCTTCTGGTACAGGCCGCGCACCGTCAGCCGCGGCGGCCGGTTGCGCGGGTAGCCCTTGCGGCCCTCGATCGAGGTGATGAGCGCCGAGGCCTCGCCGCAGACATAGCTGCCGGCACCGCGGTAGATGACGATGTCGCAGGCGAAGCCGGTGCCAAGGATGCCCTCGCCGAAGAGGCCCGCCTCGTAGGCTTCCTCGACCGCCGCGGCCAGGCGCCGGTAGGGCAGGTCGAACTCGCCGCGGATGTAGACGAAGGCATGGTGCACCTGCAGCGCGTAGGCCGCGATGAGCATCGACTCCAGCAGCAGGTGCGGCGCGTTCTCCAGGATCCAGCGGTCCTTGAAGGTGCCGGGCTCGCCCTCGTCGGCATTCGCGCAAAGGTAGTGCGGCTGCTCGTCGTTGAGCTTGATGACGCCCCACTTGCGCCCGGCCGGGAAGGCCGCGCCGCCGTGGCCGAGGATGCCCGAGGCCGTCACTTCCTTGGTGATCTGCTCGGGGCGCATCTCGCGCAGCGCCCTGGCCAGCGTGTCGTAGCCGCCACGGGCGCGGTAGTCGGCCAGCAGGTGCGAGGTCGGCGTGACCTCGAAGTCCATGATGATCTTGCGGCCGGTCATTTCGCCAGCTCCTGCAAGAGCGCATCGATCTTCGCCGGGTTCATGTTCTCGTGGTAGGCCTCATTGACCATCACCACCGGCGCCGTGCCGCAGGAACCCAGGCATTCGACGGTCGTCAGCGTGTAGCGCCCGTCGTCCGTGGTCTGCCCCGGCTCGATGCCCAGCCGCTTGCACAGGTGGCCCAGCGCGCCTTCGGCACCGCGCATCGAGCACGACAGGTTGTGGCAGACCTGCAGGTGCCAGCGCCCGATGGGCTCGCGGCGGTACTGCGTGTAGTGCGCCAGCACCTCCTCGATCTGGATGCGCGGCACGGGGATGTACGCGGCCAGCTCGGCGATGTCGCTGTCGGCAACCCAGCCGCGGTCTTCCTGGATGCGGCGCAGGCAGGGCAGCACCAGCGACGATTCCGCGCCTTCGGGGTAGCGCTTGCGCAGGCGGTCGAATTCGGGGATCAGGTGCTTCACCGGTCACACTCCCCGCCGATCATGTTGATCGAGCCGAAGGTGGGGACGATGTCGGCCAGCTGGCCGCCGTTGAGCATGAGGTGCGCGCCGCCCATGTGCACGAAGCTGGGCGCGCGGCAATGCACCTTGTAGGGCGTGCCGCTGCCGCTGCTGACGATGAAGAAGCCCAGTTCGCCGTTCGGGCTCTCGTGCGCCACGTAGGCCTCGCCCGCGGGCACCGCCGGCCCGTCCATCACCAGCTTGAAGTGGTTGATGAGCGATTCGATCTCGGTGTAGACCAGATGCTTGTCGGGGAAGCTGCAGCGCCGGTCGTCGACGTTGATGGGCCCCTGCGCCGCCGGCGACTGCAGGATCTCGGCGAGCTGCCGGATCATGTAGACGGATTCGTCCATCTCGCGCATGCGCACGAAGTAGCGGTCGTAGTTGTCGCCCTTGATGCCCACCGGCACGTCGAAGTCCAGCTCGGCGTAGGCCAGGTAGGGCGTGTCCTTGCGCAGGTCGCGCGGCGCGCCGGTGCTGCGCAGCAGGACGCCGGTGTAGCCGTGGCTGAGCGCATCGGCGGTGGAGATGACGCCGACATCGCGCATGCGGTCGACGAAGATGCGGTTGCGGTCCACCAGGCCGTGGACGCGGGCGATGAAGTCCTCGTACTGCACGAAGATCTCCTCCATCCGCGCCAGCCAGCCCACCGGCAGGTCGCGCGCCACGCCGCCGATGCGGCCGTAGGTGTAGGTCACCCGCGCGCCGGTCAGCGCGGCCAGGTGCTCGTACATGAAGTCGCGGATCATCACCAGGTACAGGAAGGCGGTCATCGCGCCCAGCTCCATCAGGCCGGCGGCGATGCAGGTGATGTGGTCGACCAGGCGCGAGTACTCCGACAGCATCGTGCGCAGGTACTTGCATCGCGGCGTGATCTGCACCCCCATCAGCTCCTCGACCGCGCCGCAGTAGGCGAAGTCGTTGACCAGCGCCGAGACGTAGTTCAGCCGGTCGACGTAGGGAATGAGGTTGTGCCAGGTGTGGTCCTCGCACTCCTTCTCGAAGCCGCGGTGCAGGTAGCCGCAGTGGATGTCGGTGCGCAGCACGCGCTCGCCGTCGAGCTCGGCAATGATCTGCACCGTGCCGTGCGTGGCCGGGTGCGAAGGGCCGATGTTGACGACCACCGAATCCTCGTGCAGGGTCTGCTCGTAGATCGAGCGCACGGGGTTGGCGATGTGCGGGCCGGGCGGCCGGGTGCGGGTGTCCACGCGGGGCCTCGTCAGATGCGGTAGGGCACGAGCGGCTGCTCCTGCTGCTTGGGGTAGTCCTTGCGCAGCGGGTGGCCGA
>CAIWPS010000723.1 GCA_903914615.1 uncultured beta proteobacterium
GCGTGCGCGCCGCCGCCAGCTCGATGGCCAGCGGCAGGCCGTCGAGCAGGTCCACCAGGGCCTGCAGCGTGCCGGTGTCGGCCGCGGCCGATGCCGGCACGCGGCTGGCCGCCAGAGCGCGCTGCCGGAAGAGCTGCACGGCGTCGTCCGCACCCAGCGGCTCCAGCTCCAGCCGGTGCTCGCCGGCCAGCCCCAGCAGCTCGCGCGAGGTGACGATGAAGCGCGCCTGCGGCGCCGCGTCCAGCCAGCGTCCCAGCGTGCCCTCGGCCTGCCGGGCCACCTGCTCGAAGTTGTCCAGGATGACCAGGCAGCTTTCGCGGCCGGCAATGGCCCGGCCCAGCTGCGCCACCGGGTCTGCGCCCAGCGGCACGTCCAGACCCTGCGCCACCGCCTGCAGTACGCCGTCGGCGCTGCGCGCCTGCGCGAGGTCGCAGAACCAGACGCCGCCGGGGTAGCTGCCGCGCCAGGCCCAGGCATGGCGCAGCGCCAGCCGCGTCTTGCCCATGCCGCCGGGGCCGTGCAGCGTGACCAGGCGGGCGCCGGCGTCGAAGTGGCGTGCCAGAGCCTGCAGGGCCTCGGCGCGGCCGACAAACGCGTCGCGTTCGGCGGGCAGGTTGTTCGGCACCTCGCGCGCGCTGACCCACTGGCCCGCAAGCATGACGACGCGGTGCGCCTTCTCGCTGTCGGGCGGCGGCGCGAAGGCGGTGGCGTCGTCGCCGATCTCGAAGACCTCGATCGGCCCGTCCCAGCCCTTCAGCCGCCAATGGCCGTGGCTGCGGCGCGCCCAGGCGCTGGTGGCCAGCGCCGCCATGGCGCTGGGGCTTGCCAGCGTCTGCCCGCCCTGCGCCAGCGCCATCAGCCGCGCGCACATCGCCTTGGCGATGCCCACGCCGTCGGCCGGCTTGGCGCCCAGCGCAACGTCGGCGGCGCTGTTCTGGCGCCACTGCAGCGGGCCGGTGTGGATGCCGGCGCGCGCGCGCAGCGGCGTCGGCAGGCCGGCAAGCATGCGGTGGTAGTCGGCGGCACAGGCGGCGGCGTCGGCCGCGGTGTCGAAGACGACCATGAAGCCGTCGCTGCGGTCCACCTCGTGGCCGCGCCAGCGCTGCAGCAGTTCGCGCGACAGGCGGTCGTGCGCTTCCCAGACCTCGGCCATCGCGGCGTCGCCCAGCCGCGTGTTGACGGCGGTGCTGTCCACCACGTCGGTGTAGAGCAGGGTCTGTTCGCGGTTCACGGTGAATCGACTGTAAGGCGCAAAGTCGCTGCCCGGCCAGCATGCCGTTCTGCATCCATTGCAGACAGGCGGGGTGTCTGAATTACAGGCGAATGCCCTTTCAATGTGTCTTGATTCAAGGCGAGGTCTTTTGGAAATGCACCAATTTCAAGGGTTAACCCCGAAGAATGGCACCGGCACGGGGCTTGCAATCCATGTCTTCCAAATTCGAGGAGACCGTCCCATGAAACGCCGACTGCTGCTCACCCTGGCCCTGGCCGCCACTGCTCCGCTGGCGCTGGCCCAGGCCGGCAAGGACATCCGCATCGCCCACATCCGCAGCCAGACCGGCGCACTCGAGGCCTACGCCAAGCAGACCGCCACCGGCTTCATGATGGGCCTGGACTACGCCACTGGCGGCACGATGATGGTGGCCGGGCGCAGGATCGTCGTCATCGACAAGGACGACCAGGGCAAGCCCGACGTCGGCAAGAGCCAGCTCGCCGCGGCCTA
>CAIWPS010000724.1 GCA_903914615.1 uncultured beta proteobacterium
ATGCGGTGCTGCACCAGCCCGGGCTCGGGGGTGGAGGTGCTGGCGTGGACGACGCAGCCGATGACCTGGGGGTAGGGAATCGCCGCTGCCACGGTGCCGCCGGGGTCGACGCTGTGCAGCGGCGTCTCGAAGCCCGGCAGGCCGTGGCAGAACCACCAGGGCACGCCGTTCATCGCCGGCAGCACCAGCGTCTGCGGCCCCAGCAGCGGTGCGATGGCCGCCGCCACGGCCGGCAGCGCCGGGCCCTTGACGGCGATGACGACGAGCTCGTGAACGCCCAGTGCATGCGCGTCGTCGCTGGCCTGCACGGGCGCCTGCAACAGCCCCTGTGCCGCCTGCAGCCGCCAGCCGTGCCTGCGCAGGGCGGCGAGGGTCGGGCCGCGAGCGACCGCGCTGGTGACCACGCCCGCCGCCGCGAGGCGCGCGCCGATGAAGCCGCCGATGGCGCCGGCGCCGACGATGCAGACCTTCATGGAGATTCCCCGCCGCGGTGGTGACCAGGGTCCGCGCACGCCGGACGATCATCGCATGCCCTGCCGGCAGCGGGCCCTGGCCGCCGCGGGCCACGGCGCTGGTCTATCCTTTGCACACGACGCCAGGCGCGACGGCCGGGTGGCCGAACGCCGGCCCCACGAACGGAGAACTCTTCATGGCCGATCTCTACGACAACCCGATGGGGTTGATGGGCTTCGAATTCGTCGAATTCGCCTCGCCCACGCCCAACGTGCTCGAACCGCTGTTCGAGAAGCTGGGCTTCACCCTCGTCGCCCGCCACCGCAGCAAGGACGTGGTGCTGTACCGCCAGGGCGGCATCAACTTCATCGTCAACCGCGACCCGAAGAGCCCGGCGGCCTATTTCGCCGCCGAGCACGGGCCCTCGGCCTGCGGCCTGGCCTTTCGCGTCAGGGACTCGCACCACGCCTACAACCGCGCGCTCGAGCTTGGCGCGCAGCCGGTGGAAATGCCGGTGGGCCCGATGGAGCTGAAGCTGCCGGCCATCAAGGGCATCGGCGGCGCGCCGCTGTACCTGATCGACCGCTTCGAGGACGGGCAGTCCATCTACGACATCGACTTCGCCTTCCTGCCCGGCGTCGACCGCCGGCCGCGCGGCCATGGCCTGTACAAGCTGGACCACCTCACGCACAACGTCTACCGCGGCCGCATGGACTACTGGGCCGGCTTCTACGAGCGGCTGTTCAACTTCCGCCAGATCCGCTACTTCGACATCCAGGGCGAGCACACCGGCCTGACGTCGAAGGCGATGACGGCGCCCGACGGCCTCATCCGCATCCCGCTGAACGAGGAATCGGGCAAGGGCGCAGGCCAGATCGAGGAGTTCCTGATGAAGTTCAGCGGCGAGGGCATCCAGCACGTGGCGCTGCTGTGCGACGACCTGCCGGCGACCGTGGACAGCCTGCAGATGGCCGGCGTGCCCCTGCTCACCGCGCCCAACGACGTCTACTACGAGATGCTCGAAGAACGCCTGCCCGGCCACGGCGAGCCGGTGGCGGAACTGCAGGCGCGCGGCATCCTCCTCGACGGCTCGACCCAGGGCGGGCAGAAGAAGCTGCTGCTGCAGATCTTCTCCGAGACGCTGCTGGGCCCGGTGTTCTTCGAGTTCATCCAGCGCAAGGCCGACGAGGGCTTCGGCGAGGGCAACTTCAAGGCCCTGTTCGAGTCGCTGGAACGCGACCAGATCCGCCGCGGCGCGCTCAAGGTCGAGGCCTGAAGGCCAGGGGGCAGGCGATGAAGATCGACCGCATCCACCACGTCGCCTACCGCTGCCGGGACGCCAAGGAAACCGTGCTCTGGTACCAGCGCATGCTGAAGATGGACTTCGTGCTTGCCATCGCCGAGGACCAGGTGCCTTCGACGAAGGCCCCCGACCCCTACATGCACGTCTTCCTCGACGCCGGCCACGGCAATGTGCTGGCCTTCTTCGAGCTGCCGACACAGCCGCCGATGGGCCGCGACCCGAACACGCCCGACTGGGTGCAGCACATCGCCTTCAAGGTCAGTTCGATGGCGGAATTGCTGGAATTCCGCGCCCACCTGGAAGCCCAGGGCGTGCCGGTGCTGGGCGTCACCGACCACGGCGCCTTCCACTCGATCTACTTCTTCGACCCCAACGGCCACCGCGTAGAACTGGCCTGCCCCGACCCCGAGGAAGCCGAGATGCACCGCCGCCTGGACGCCGTGAAGTGGGACATGCTGGAGGAATGGTCGCGCACGCGGCGCGCGCCGAAGCACGCCGCCTTCCTGCACCAGCGCGAGTTCGGCAGGTAGTCGCCGCGCTCAGGCCGGCTGCACCGCCAGCCTGCCGCGCTGCACCGCCAGCGTGTGCGCCAGCAGGCTGGTGGCGGCATGGATGGCGGCGATGGTGGGCACCGGCGTGGCGGTGATGCGGCCCAGCTCGACCACCGCGCCGACCAGCGCCTCCAGCTCCAGCGCGCGCCCGTTCTCGACGTCCTTGAGCATCGAGGTCTTGTGCGCACCCACCGCCTCGGCGCCGGCGATGCGCTGCTCCAGGCTCACCTTGAAAGCCACGCCCAGCTTCTCGCCCACCTGCTGCGCCTCGCGCATCATCTGCGCCACGAGGTCGCGCGACGCCGGGTAGCGGCAGATCTCTTCCAGCGTGGCGTGGGTGAGGGCCGAGATCGGGTTGAAGCTGAGGTTGCCCCACAGCTTGACCCAGATCTCGCTGCGGATGTCGCGGCTGACCGGGCTCTTGAAGCCGGCGGCCATCATCGACTTGGCGAGCCTTTCGATGCGCTCGCTGCGGCTGCCGTCGAGCTCGCCCAGGCTGAAGCGGTTGCCTTCGATGACCTTCACCACGCCGGGCGCAACGAGCTCGGTGGCCGGGTAGACGATGCCGCCGATGAGGCGCTCGGGCTCGATGTGCGCGGCGATCGCGCCGTCGGGGTCCAGGCTTTCCAGCCGCTGCCCTTCCCAGGGCCCGCCGAGCTTGTGGAAGTACCACCAGGGCAGGCCGTTGATCATCGTCACCACCATCGTCTGCGGGCCGAAGAGGCCGCGCAGCCCCGGCAGCAGGTCGCGCACCTGGTGCGCCTTCACGGTCAGCAGAACCGCGTCCTGCGGCCCGGCGTCGGCAGCGTGCTGCTCGGCGCGCACCGTGCCGGCGGTGCGCTCGCTGCCGTCTTCCTCGATCAGCCTGAAGCCGTCGGCGCGGATGGCCTGCAGGTTCTGGTTGCGGGCGATGAAGGTCACGTCCTCGCCCGCGAGTGCCAGCCGTGCACCCAGGTAGCCGCCGATGGCACCGGCGCCGACGACGGCGATCTTCATGGCTTGGACTCTCTCATGGGCGGGCGGGCACGGCGCTGCCCGGCGGGGAGGCGGGCGCTGCCGCAAGCATGCGCTGGCGCATGGGCTTGAGCACGGCCAGCGCCAGGAAGGCGGCCACCAGGTTCAGCACGCTGGCGGCGACGAAAACCGCGCTCCAGCCGCCGCTGGCCGCCAGCACGCTGGTGAAGGGCACCAGCAGCGAGGCCGTGCCCTTGGCCGTGTACAGCAGGCCGGCATTGGCCGCGGCGTAGCGCGAACCGTAGGTGTCGCCGCAGGTGGCGGGGAAGAGGCTGTAGATCTCGCCCCAGGCGAAGAACACCATGCCGGTGAGGATGACGAAGGCCACCGGCGACTGCCCGAACTGGCTCAGCAGGATGATGCCCACGCCTTCCAGCGCGAAGGCCATGAACATCGTGTTCTCGCGGCCCAGCCGGTCCGAGACCCAGCCGAAAAAGGGCCGCGTGACGCCGTTGAGCACGCGGTCGATGGACAGCGCGAAGGTCAGCGCCGGCAGCGTCAGGCCGAGCAGGCTCACGGGCACGTCGGCTATTCTGAAATCCTTGGCGATCGGCGCCAGCTGTGCCGTGGCCATCAGCCCGCCGGCGGCCATCATCACGAACATCGCGTACATGACCCAGAACACCGGCGTCGTCACCATCTCGCGCGGCGTGTAGTCGCGCCGGCTGGCCCAGCGTGCCTTCTGCTTGGGCGTCGGCACCGCGAAGCCGGGGCCGGGCTGGGCCAGGAAGAGCGCCAGCACGAACACCACCGCGCCCTGCACGATGCCGAAGTTGAAGAAGGTGGCCTCGTAGCCCTGGGCCTTGATCATGGTGGCGATGGGGATCACCGTCAGCGCCGAGCCGGCGCCGAAGCCCATCGCGGTGACGCCCGCGGCCAGGCCGCGGCGGTCGGGGAACCACTTCAGCGCGTTGCCCACGCAGGTGCCATAGACCGCCCCGGCACCGGTGCCGCCGATGGCGGCCGAGATATAGAGCAGCGTCAGCGTGTCGGCCTGCGAGTTCAGCACCCACGAGATGCCCACCAGCAGGCCGCCCACCAGCGTCACCGGCCGCGGGCCGAAGCGGTCCACCAGGTAGCCCTCGATGGGCACGAGCCAGGTCTCGGTGAGGACGAAGATGGTGAAGGCGATCTGGATTTCGGCCTTGCTCCAGTGGAACTTGTCGTGGATGGGGTTGACGAAGAGCGTCCAGCCGTACTGCAGGTTGGCGATCATCGACATGCAGACGACGCCAAAGAGCAATTGCAGCCAGCGCCTGCCCGAGCCGCCGGAACCGCCCGCTCCGGGCTGCATTGCGTCCGCTGTCATCGCGCTTGTCCCCCTCGGTTGTCAGACTGCCGTGGCCCGCCCTCAGCGGTAGACCAGGACCGGAATCTTCGAGTGCGTGAGCACCTTCTGCGTCTCGCTGCCCAGGATCAGGCTCTTGATGCCGCGCCGGCCGTGCGAGGCCATGACGATGAGGTCGCAGCCGCGCGACCGGGCGGCGTCGATGATGCCCTCGTAGGGCGTGCCGGCATCGGCGACGGCGCGCTCGCTGGCCACGCCCGCGGCGCTTGCCAGGGCCTGCAGGGCGCCCAGGTGTTCATCGGCGCGCTGCTGGGCCTGACGCTCGAATTCCTCGCCCGGCATCTGGTCCACGTAGCCACCGCCCTCGCCGCCGAAGAAGCTCTGCCGGCGTTCCGGCTTGGCGTGGAAGAAGGTGATGCGCGAGCCCATCGCCGCGGCGATGGCCACCGCGCGCTCGGCCGCGCCCTGCGACAGCGGCGAGCCGTCGGTGGGCACGAGGAGGTGCTTGAAGAGTTCCATCGTCGGCCCGCCCCGCTCAACCCAGGCCGAGCTTGGCCGCCAGCCCGATGCGCTGCAGCTTGCCCGTGGCGCCCTTGGGGATCTCGTCCATGAAGAGGATCTTCTTGGGCACCTTGAAGTCGGCGGCGCGCTGGGCGACGAAGTCCTGCAGTTCGCGCTCGCTGGACTGGCCGCCATCGCGCAGCACCACCACGGCCGCCACTTCCTCGCCGAGCTTGGGATGGGGCATGCCGAAGCACACCACCTGGGCCACGGCGGCGTGGTCCATCAGGATCTCGTCGATCTCGCGCGGGCTGATCTTCTCGCCGCCGCGGTTGATGATCTCCTTCAGCCGCCCGGTCAGGCTGAGGTAGCCGTCGGCGTCGATCACGCCCTGGTCGCCGGTGCGGAACCAGCCGTTCACGAAGGCCTCGGCATTGGCCTTGGGGTTGCTCTCGTAGCCGGCGGTGACGTTGGCGCCGCGGATGACGATCTCGCCCGTCTCGCCCTGCGCCAGCAGGCGGCCGTCTTCGCCCATGATGGCCACTTCGGGCCCTGCGGCCAGGCCCACGCTGCCGGGCTTGCGCAGCGCCGGCGGCAGGGGGTTGCTGGCCATCTGGTGGCAGGCCTCGGTCATGCCGTAGGACTCGATCAGCGGCGCGCCGAAGGCGGCCTCGATCTCGCGGATGACCTGCGGCGGCATCGAACTGCTGGAGCTGCGGATGAAGCGCAGCGGGTGGCGCCGGATGACGTCCAGGTTCTTCGAAGCCCGGCCGACGATGGCCTGGTGCATGGTCGGCACGGCGGTGTACCAGGTGGGCTTGGCCTCTTCCATCCAGCCGAAGAACTTCAGCGCGTTGAAGCCCGGCGTGCAGAAGACCTGCGAGCCCGCCGCCAGCGGCGCCAGCACGCCGGCGATGAGGCCGTGGATGTGGAACAGCGGCATGATGTTCAGGCCGCAGTCGCCGGGCGCAAACTGCAGCGTGCGGCCGATGTTCGCCGCCGAGGCGCAGAGGTTGCGCTGCGACAGCGGCACGATCTTCGGACGCGAGGTGGTGCCCGAGGTGTGCAGCACCATCGAGACGTCGCCGGGCTCGGCCGCGCCACCCAGCGCGGCCGGCGTGCCGCCGCCGCCGTCGCGCGGGGTCAGGGTGAATTCACCGGCGGCCGCGCCGGCGCGCAGGTCGAGGATGCGCACGCCGAGCCTTTGCGCCACCGCGATGGCCGGCGACGCGCTGTCGTGCTCGACGATCAGGGCCCTGGCGTTCAGGTCGGCGAGGTAGAACTCGAATTCCTCGCTCCGGTAGGCCGGGTTGAGCGGCGCCGTGGCCACACCGCAGGCGGCGGCGACGAAGCAGGTAGCCATTTCTGGCCCGTTGGCCAGCACGATGGCGACACGGTCGTTGCGGCCGATGCCCAGGGCGTTCAGCCCGGACAAGGTGCGCGAGGCGAGGGCCCGCAGGCCGGCGAAATCCAGCGTCGGGCGGCCGGGTGCCGAGATGGCGGGCGCGCTGCCGGCAGGGGCGGCCAGCATGCGCAGGAGAGAAGCTTCCATCGGGTCCTTGGAACAGCGAAGAACGGGGGAGGGGTCTCGCCTGAAGGGCTCGCCGTTGCTTGCAACTGCAGCCGCCGGCAGGCTTGAAGTTTAAGCTCGGCGCAGCGCGGCCCAGGGCTTGGGACTTCTACTGCCCCGCGGATGCCGCGGGCCGTCAGCCGCCGATGTAGTGCATCTCCACGCGCCTCTCGCCGCGGCCGGCGTCGGCCTGCAGCGCACCGCGCAGTTCGGAGTAGCGGTCGTCACGCCCGGCCCAGACCTGGCCGATGGCGGCGGCAATCTGCGCGTCGCTCCAGGCCGTGCCCTCGGGCGAGGCGCCGCGCAGCAGCGCGCGCAGGTCGTGGCCGCGGCTGGCGAACAGGCACAGGAAGAGCTTGCCTTCGGTCGACAGCCGGGCGCGGTTGCAGTCGCGGCAAAAGGCCTGGGTGACGCTGCTGATGACGCCGACCTCGCCGCCGCCGTCGCGGTAGCGCCAGCGCTGCGCCGTCTCGCCCGGCGCCGTGGCGGCCAGCGCTTCGAGCGGGAAGGCGGCGGACAGGCGCTGCACGACCTCTTGCGAAGGCAGCACCTCGTCCATGCGCCAGCCGTTGGTGGCGCCGACGTCCATGTACTCGATGAAGCGCAGCACCACCTGCGGGCCGTAGTGCTCGCGCATGTGGCGCGCCAGCGGCACGATCTGGTCGTCGTTGGTACCGCGCTTGACGACCATGTTGACCTTCACCGGCGCCAGGCCCGCGTGCAGCGCGGCCTCGATGCCGGCCAGCACGTCGGCCACCGGGAAGTCGACGTCGTTCATGCGCCGGAAGACGGCGTCGTCCAGCGCGTCCAGGCTCACCGTGACGCGCTGCAGGCCGGCGTCGCGCAGCGCCTGCGCCTTGCGCGCCAGCAGCGAGCCGTTGGTCGTGAGCGTGATGTCCGCGGCGTCGCCCGCGGGCGTGCGCAGCGCGGCGAGCTGGCCGACCAGCGTCTCGAGGTGCTTGCGCAGCAGCGGCTCGCCACCGGTCAGGCGCAGCTTGACCACGCCCTGGGCGATGAAGATGCGGGCCAGGCGGGTGATCTCCTCGAAGCTCAGCAGCGAGGTCTGCGGCAGGAAGCGGTAGTCCTTGTCGAAGACGTCCTTGGGCATGCAGTAGCTGCAGCGGAAGTTGCAGCGGTCGGTGACCGAGATGCGCAGGTCGCGCAGCGGCCGGCCCAGGCGGTCGGCCAGCAGGCCCTGCGGCGCCTGCGCCCGGCGCGGCACTTCTGGCACGACGGCGGCGTAGCGCAGGTCGGCCAGCGGGATGAAGGTTTCGCCCATCGGTGGATTGTGCCGCCACCGGCGGCGCGCTGCCCGGGGCCGGGCGCGCGGTCAGGGCGGGTTGCTGACCTGCGGCGTCGGCAGGTCGGCGCGGCGCGCGCCGTTGAAGCGCTTGACCCAGTAGGAGGCGCCCATGTCCTCGATGCGCACTTCGCCGCCCGGGCGCGGTGCGTGGATGAACTTGCCGTCGCCGACGTAGATGCCGACGTGCGAGAAGGCGCGGCGCATGGTGTTGAAGAAGACGAGGTCGCCCGGCCGCAGTTCTTCCTTCTTCACCGTCAGCAGGCCCTGCTCGCGAGCCTGCTGGTCGGCGCGGCGCGGCAGCACCAGGCCCAGGCTGTGCTCGAAGACGTAGCGGGTGAAGCCGCTGCAGTCGAAGCCCTGTTCGGCGCTGTTGCCGCCGCGGCGGTAGCGCACGCCGAGGAAGTTCATCGCCGACAGCACGAGGTCGCTGGCGGTGTCGCGCACCTGCTGCACGATGGGGCTGGCCTGCAGGTCGGCGGCGCTCGGCAGCAGGCCCTTGTCGCGCAGCATCTGCATCACCGCCGCGCCCGACGGCGCTTCCGGCGTGGCCGGGGCGGCGCCTGCGGGCGCTGCCGCACAGAGCGCCAGGCTGAAGCAGAGTAGAAGCGCTTTGAGCATCGGGGGCGGAGGATAACAGGCGCGGGCCTGGGCTCGGCAATGCGCCGGCCATGGCAGGATAGCGGCCCCCTGGCACCCCACCGCAACCAGATGTTCAAGGCTCTGCTGCTCGAAAAGGACGACGCCGGCTTCCGCGCAGGCGTCACGCTGCTGGACGAATCGCGCCTGCCGGAAGGCGACGTGCTGGTGCAGCCGGCGTACTCGACGCTGAACTTCAAGGACGGCCTGGCACTGACCGACAAGTCGCCGGTGGTGCGCGTCTGGCCCATGGTGCCGGGCATCGACGGCGCCGGCAAGGTCCTGGAAAGCCGCCACCCGGCCTGGAAGGCGGGTGATGCCTTCGTCCACAACGGCTGGGGCGTGGGCGAGACGCACTGGGGCTGCCTGGCCGAACGGGCGCGGCTGAGGGGCGACTGGCTGGTGCCGCTGCCGGCCGCTTTCACGCCGCGGCAGGCCATGGCCATCGGCACCGCCGGTTACACCGCCATGCTGTGCGTGCTGGCGCTGGAGCGCCACGGCCTGCAACCTGGCGCCGGCGAGGTGCTGGTGACGGGCGCCACCGGTGGCGTGGGCAGCGTCGCCATCGCGCTGCTGGCGCGGCTGGGCCACCGCGTCGTCGCCGCCAGCGGCAAGCCGCAGGAAGCCGACTACCTCAAGCGCCTGGGTGCGTCCGAGGTGATGGACCGCGCCGCGCTCGGCGCCGCGGGCAAGCCGCTGCAGAAGGAGCGCTGGGCGGCGGTGGTCGATGCCGTGGGCAGCCACACCCTGGTCAATGCCCTGGCGCAGGTGCGCTACGGCGGCGTCGTCGCGGCCTGCGGCCTGGCCCAGGGCCATGACCTGCCGGGCACGGTGATGCCCTTCATCCTGCGCGGCGTCACCCTGGCCGGCATCGACAGCGTGATGGCGCCGCAGGCACTGCGCCGACAGGCGTGGGCGCGCCTGGCCAGCGACCTGGACCCGGCGCTGCTGGAGACGATGGTCGAGGAAGTGCCGCTGGAAGGCGCCGTCGCCGGCGCCCAGCGCCTGATGGCCGGGCAGGTGCGCGGGCGCATCGTCGTTCGCATCTGAGGCCCGGGGCCGCGGCGGCGGTTCCCGAGCAAGCCGCTGGGTGCGTCAGGCGCATGCAAGCGCGCGGCCGAGAATGTCTTCCACAAGGACGCATCCAGCGCCCGCGCCAAGGAGACAGCCCATGCGCTACGCCGACTTCCACCGCCGTTCGATCGAGGACCGCGACGCTTTCTGGGGCGAACAGGCCGCACTGATCGACTGGAAGACGCCCTACACGCAGGTCTGCGACTACAGCAACCCGCCCTTCGCACGCTGGTTCGTCGGCGGCACCACCAACCTGTGCCACAACGCGGTCGACCGCCACCTGGCCACGCGCGCCAGCCAGCCGGCACTGATCTTCGTCTCCACCGAGACGAACCAGGAACGCACCTACACCTACGCCGAGCTGCACGGCGAGGTGCAGCGCATGGCCGCCACGCTGCAGAGCCTGGGCGTGAAGAAGGGCGACCGCGTGCTGGTCTACATGCCGATGATTCCCGAGGCCGCCTTCGCGATGCTGGCCTGCGTGCGCATCGGCGCGCTGCACTCGGTGGTCTTCGGCGGCTTTGCCAGCGGCAGCCTGGCCAGCCGCATCGACGACGCCGAGCCCGTCGTCATCGTCAGCGCCGATGCCGGCAGCCGCAGCGGCAAGGTCATGGCCTACAAGCCACTGCTCGACGAGGCGATCCGCCTGGCCGCGCACAAGCCGGCCAAGGTGCTGATGGTCGACCGCGGCCTGGCGCCGTTCACGCGCGAGGCCGGTCGCGACGAGGACTACGCCCCCTGGCGCGAGAAGCACTCCTCGACCGCCGTACCCTGCGAGTGGGTCGAGGCCACCCACCCCAGCTACACGCTGTACACCAGCGGCACCACCGGCAAGCCCAAGGGCGTGCAGCGCGACACCGGCGGCTACGCGGTGGCGCTGGCCGCCAGCATGAAGCACATCTTCGACGGCAGGCCGGGCGAGACCTACTTCAGCACCAGCGACATCGGCTGGGTCGTCGGCCACAGCTACATCATCTACGGCCCGCTGCTGCACGGCATGGCCACGCTGATGTACGAGGGCCTGCCCACCCGTCCCGACGCCGCCATCTGGTGGAGCCTGGTCGAGAAGCACAAGGTGACGGTGATGTTCAGCGCCCCCACCGCGGTGCGCGTGCTGAAGAAGCAGGACCCGCAGGCGCTGCACCGCCACGACCTGTCCAGCCTGCGCGCGCTGTTCCTGGCCGGCGAGCCGCTGGACGAGCCGACCGCGAAGTGGATCGCCGAGGCCCTGGGCAAGCCCATCATCGACAACTACTGGCAGACCGAGACCGGCTGGCCCATCCTGAGCCTGTGCAACGGCGTCGAGCCGGCGGTGAGCAAGTTCGGCTCGCCGGGCAAGGCGGTCTACGGCTACGACGTCAAGCTCTTCGACGAGCTGACGGGAGAGGAGCTGACGGGCGCCAACCAGAAGGGCGTCGTGGCCATCGCCGGCCCGCTGCCCCCGGGCTGCATGCAGACGGTGTGGCGCGACGACGCGCGCTTCGTCAACACCTACTGGAAGAGCATCCCCGGCAAGATGCTGTACAGCACCTTCGACTGGGGCATCCGCGACGAGGACGGCTACTTCTTCATCCTCGGCCGCACCGACGACGTCATCAACGTCGCCGGCCACCGCCTGGGCACGCGCGAGATCGAGGAAAGCATCTCCAGCCACGCCGCGGTGGCCGAGGTGGCGGTGGTGGGTGTGGCCGATGCGTTGAAGGGCCAGGTGGCGATGGCCTTCGCGGTGCTGCGAGACCCCGCCCGTGCGGCCACGCCGGAGGCGGCTCTGCAGCTGGAAGGCGAGGTCATGAAGCTCGTCGACACCCAGCTCGGCGCGGTGGCGCGGCCGGCGCGCGTGCGCTTCGTCACCGCCCTGCCCAAGACGCGCTCGGGCAAGATGCTGCGCCGTGCCATCCAGGCCGTGTGCGAGGGCCGCGACGCCGGCGACCTGACGACCATCGAGGACCCCTCGGCGCTGCAGCAGATACGCGACCTGGTGGCAACGGTCTAGCCGGCGGGCGTTCCGGGCCCGCCGCGGCACGGGATAATGCGCCGACAGCGCACGCGTGGCGCCACCGGGGAGGGTGGCAGCGCGGCAAGGACCGCAAGCCCATGAGCAGCACCGAACAGACCATCATCGACATCATCGCCAAGACCTGCTCGATCGAGCGCGAGCGCATCACGCTGGACGCCACGCTGAAGGACCTGGACGTGCACTCGCTGGACGCGGTGCAGGTGCTGTTCGAGATCGAGGACCGCTTCAACATCTCGGTGCCCGAGCGCGAGGACCAGTATTCCTCGGGCACCGTGCGCGACCTCATTGCGGGTGTCGACAAGCTGCTGGCCGCCCAGGCGCCGGCAGCCTGAGCCGACCGCCTGCACGCGCCATGCAGCGCGTCGTCATCACCGGCATGGGCTGCGTCAGCCCGCTGGGCCTGACCGCCACCGCCACCTGGCAGGCCATGCGCGAAGGCCGCAGCGGCATCGCGCCGCTCACCGGCCTGGACGCGCCCGACCTGCGCACCCCGGTGGCCGCGCAGATCAAGGGTTACGTCGCCGGCGACCATTTCGACGAGAAACGGCTGGTGCTGCTGGACCCGGTGTCGCAGTACGCACTGGTCGCTGCGCGCGAGGCCCTGGCGCAGGCCGGCCTGCGCTGCGAGGGCGAGGCCGCCGAGCGGGCGGCGGTGGTCATCGGCACCGGCATCGGCGGCGCGGCGACGCAGGAGCAGATGGCCAAGAGGCTGTACGGCGAAGGCAACCCGCGCGTCCACCCGATGACCATCGTGCGCGTGATGCCCAACGCGCCGGCGGCGCAGATCTCGCTGGAGATGGGCTGGCGCGGCCCCGTGTTCGCCGTCGGCAGCGCCTGCGCCTCGGCCAACCATGCGCTGGCCCAGGCGCTGATGATGCTGCGCGCCGGCATCGCCGACGTGGCGCTGGCCGGCGGCGTCGAGGCCTGCATCACCCTGTCCACCGTGAAGGCCTGGGAGGCCATGCGCGTGATGGCCGACGACACCTGCCGCCCGTTCAGCCAGGGCCGCCGCGGCCTCGTGCTGGGCGAAGGCGCGGCGGTGTTCGTGCTGGAGACGCTGGAACATGCGCAGGCGCGCGGTGCCCTCATCCTGGCCGAACTGGCAGGCGCGGGCATGACGGCCGACGCCGCCGACATCGTCATGCCCGACGCCGGCGGTGCCGCACGCGCGATGCGCCTGGCGCTGGCCCAGGGCGGCCTGGCGCCGCAGGACGTCGACCACGTCAACGCCCACGGCACCGGCACGCCGGCCAACGACCGCACCGAGACGCGCGCCATCCACGCCGTCTTCGGCAGCCATGCCCGCGAGCTGGCGGTGTCGTCGACCAAGTCCATGCACGGCCATGCGCTGGGCGCCGGCGGCGCCATCGAGCTGGTGGCCGTCGTGTGTGCCCTGCGCGAAGGCGTGCTGCCGCCGACCATCAACTACCTCGGGCCCGACCCCGAGTGCGACCTCGACGTCGTGCCCAACGTGGCGCGCGAGCGGCCGCTGCGCGCCGCGCTGTCGAACAGCTTTGCCTTCGGCGGGCTGAACGCGGTGCTGGCGCTGAAGCGCTGGGCCTGAGGCGGTCCCCCGCTTGTGGGGGTGTGCCGGGCCGACTCCCGGGCGATGGCCGGGCGCCCGGTACCGCGCCAGACTGCGCTCATTCCGCAGCCGAGGTGCCCCATGAAGCCGACGTCCCCCACCCGCCGCAGCGTCGTCGCCTGGCTG
>CAIWPS010000725.1 GCA_903914615.1 uncultured beta proteobacterium
AGCTGGTAGCCCTTGCCCTGCGCGTACTTCGGGTTCCAGGGGTCGAGGTAGGCCAGGATGCGCGCGCGCCGAAGGTCGTCGAAGTACAGGTACACGGCCGTCGTGCACAGGATGACCACGGCCATGAGGAAGAACATGCGCGCGTTGACGCCGCCCAGGAACAGGATGCCCATGGCGATGGTGGCGACGACGATGAAGGCGCCCATGTCGGGCTCGCGCATCAGCAGCACGCCGACGAAGGCCACCGCCACCACCATCGGCGTGACGGCGCGGAAGAACTTCTCGCGCGTGTCCATGCGCCGCACCATGTAGTTGGCGGCGTAAAGCGCGATCGCCAGCTTGGCCAGTTCGCTGGGCTGGAAGTTCATGATGCCCAGCGGGATCCAGCGGCGCGAGAAATTCACCACCTTGCCGATGCCGGGCACCAGCACGGCGATGAGCAGCGCCAGGCTGATCAGGAAGATCTTGGGCGCGTGCTTCTCCCAGATGTCGATGGGCACCTGCACCACCGCCAGCGCGACGACGGCCGCGATGACCAGCGACAGCAGGTGCCGCTGCAGGAAGAAGGCCGGCGAATAGGCGCTGAACTTGGGGTTGTCGGGCATCGCGATCGACGCCGAATAGACCATCACCACGCCGAGCAGGATCAGCGCGCCCACCACCGCCACCAGGGTCTGGTCGAAGGCCATCAGCCGCACCGCGCGGGCACCGCCGACCTCGATGCGGTCGCGCACAGGCAGCGCCTGGGCGCCGCCGCGGCGCGACGCGAACCAGCCCTTCACCGCCCCCAGCGCACCGGTGGCCGCGTTCATGCCACGCCCCCCTGCTCGGCCGCCAGCACCTGCACCGCCTGCACGAAGACCTCGGCGCGGTGGGCGTAGTTGCGGAACATGTCCAGGCTGGCACAAGCCGGGCTGAGCAGCACGGCGTCGCCGGGCCGGGCCTGGGCGAAGCACCAGGCCACGGCAGCGGGCAGCGTTTCGTGGCGCTGGAACGGCAGGCCCGGGATGACGGCCTCGATGGCCGCCGCGTCGCGCCCCAGCGTGGCCACCGCGCGTGCATGCTGCGCCAGCGGTGCGGCCAGCGGCGCGAAGTCCTGCCCCTTGCCGTCGCCCCCCAGGATGACGACGATCTTGCCCGGCGCGACGTCGGCCCCGAGGCCGGTCAGCGCGGCCACGGTGGCACCGACGTTGGTGCCCTTGCTGTCATCGAAGGCCTCGACCTCGCCGACGCGGCCCACCGGCTGCACGCGGTGGGCCTCGCCCGCGTACTCGCGCAGGCCGTGCAGCATCGGCGCCAGCGTGCAGCCGATGGCCGTGGCCAGGGCCAGCGCCGCCAGCGCGTTGGCGGCGTTGTGGCGGCCGCGCACGCGCAGTGCGTCGGCGGGCATCAGGCGCTGCAGGTGGATCTCGATGTCCTCGTCCTTCTTGCGCTTGAAGGTCTCGTCCACCGGCAGCGCGCGCACCAGCCAGGCCATGCCGTTCTCGGTGACGAGGCCGAAGTCGCCCGGGTGCCGCGGCGCATCGAGGCCGAAGCGCACGATGACGCGGTCGCTCGGTTTCGCCTTGCCCTTGACGACGAGGGGCGCGGGCACCATCGCTTCGACCGCCGGGTCGTCGCGGTTGAGCACCATCACGCCCTGGGCGCCGAAGACGCGGGCCTTGGCCGCGGTGTACGCGGCCATCGTGCCGTGCCAGTCCAGGTGGTCCTGGGTGATGTTCAGCACCGCGCCGGCGGTGGGCTCGAAGCCGCGCGCGCCGTCGAGCTGGAAGCTGGACAGCTCCAGCACCCAGACCTGCGGCAGGTCCTGCAGCCGCGCCGTCAGCGTGTCCAGCAGCGTCGGGCCGATGTTGCCGGCGGCGGCCACGGTCCTGCCGGCGCGTTCGACGAGCAGCGCCGTCATCGCCGTCGTCGTCGTCTTGCCGTTGGTGCCGGTGACGGCCAGCAGCTGCGGCGCATAGCCCTGCGCGGCCTTCAGGTCGGCCAGCGCGCGCACGAAGAGGTCGAGCTCGCCGAGCACGGCGATGCCGGCGTCGCGCGCTTCCTGCAGCAGCGGCGCCACGCGCGCATCGCCGGGTGCCAGGCCCGGGCTCTTCAGCACCAGCTGCACGCCGCCCAGGCGGTCGATGCCGAGTGGGCCGCCGATGCGCGCGGCGCCGGGCCATTCGGCCTGCAGCGCGGCGGCACCCGGCGGCTGCTCGCGGCTGTCCCACACCGTCACGCGCGCACCATGGCGAGCGCACCAGCGCGCCATCGCCAGGCCGCTGTCGCCCAGGCCGAGCACTAGAACGGGGAGGTCCTTGAGCCAGCTCATCGCAGCTTCAGGCTCGCCAGCCCGACCAGGCACAGCAGCATCGTGATGATCCAGAAGCGCACCACCACCTGCGTCTCGCCCCAGCCCTTCTTCTCGAAGTGGTGGTGCAGCGGCGCCATCAGGAAGATGCGGCGACCGGTGCCGAAACGCTTCTTCGTGTACTTGAACCAGCCGACCTGGATCATCACCGACAGCGCCTCGGCGACGAAGACGCCGCCCATGATGCCGAGCACGATCTCCTGCCGCGTGATGACGGCGATGGTGCCCAGGGCGCCGCCCAGCGACAGGGCGCCGACGTCGCCCATGAAGACCTGCGCCGGGTTGGCGTTGAACCACAGGAAGGCCAGCCCCGCGCCGGCCATGGCGGCGCAGAACACCAGGAGCTCGCCCGAGCCCGGGATGTGCGGGAACAGCAGGTAGCGGCTGAACACCGCGTTGCCGGTGATGTAGGCGAAGATGCCCAGCGCGCTGCCCACCAGCACCACCGGCATGATGGCCAGGCCGTCGAGCCCGTCGGTGAAGTTCACCGCGTTGGACGCACCGACGATGACGAACCAGGTCAGGATGATGAAGCCGAAGACGCCCAGCGGGTAGCTGACGGTCTTGAAGAACGGCACCATCAGGTCGGCGCGCGGCGGCAGGGTGTTGGAAAAGCCGCTGCTGACCCAGCGCAGGAAGAGCTCCAGCACGCGCAGGTTGTTGGTCTCGGAGACGCTGAAGGCGAGGTAGAGCGCGGCGACGACGCCGATCAGGCTCTGCCAGAAGAACTTCTCGCGGCTGCGCATGCCTTCGGGGTCCTTGCGCACGACCTTGCGCCAGTCGTCGATCCAGCCGATGGCGCCGAAGCCGAAGGTCACCAGCATCACGACCCAGACGAAGCGGTTGGTCCAGTCGAACCACAGCAGCGTCGACACGCCGATGCCGATGAGCACCAGCACGCCGCCCATCGTCGGCGTGCCGCGCTTGCCCAGGTGGGCCTGCACGCCGTATTCGCGGATCGGCTGGCCGATCTTCATCTCGGTGAGCTTGCGGATGACCCAGGGCCCGAAGGCCAGGCCGATGAGCAGCGAGGTCATCGCCGCCAGCACGGCGCGGAAGGTGAGGTACTGGAAGACGCGAAGGAACCCGAGGCTCTCGGGCGACAGCTGCATCAGCCACTGGCTCAGGCTAAGCAGCATGCGCGGCCTCGCTCTGCAGGGCCTGCACGACCTGCTCCATCTTCATGAACCGGGAACCCTTGACGAGAATGGAAGCGGCCGGCGGCTGGTCTTGCGGCAAGGCCTTCAGCAGCTCGGCGGCGCTGCCGAAAAGACGATCAGCGCCGGCATGCGCACACAACGCGCCGGCGGCCCAGAAATGCTCGATGCCGGCACGCCGCACCGCGGCGCCGACCTCGGCGTGGAAGCGCGGGCCTTCGCTGCCAACCTCGCCCATGTCGCCCAGCACCAGCCAGCGCGGGCCGGGCAGGCCGGCCAGCACGTCGATGGCGGCCAGCACCGAGTCGGGGTTGGCGTTGTAGCTGTCGTCGACGAGCGTGAGCTCGCGGCCGCCGATGCGCAGCGCGCGCAGCTGCGAGCGCCCTGCCACCGGCGTGAAGGCGGCCAGGCCCTGCGCCACCGCGCCCAGCGGCACGCCGGCCGCCAGCGCGCAGGCCGTGGCCGCCAGCGCATTGCGCAGGTTGTGGCGGCCGGCCTGGCGCAGCGCGGTGTGGGTGCTGCCGGCGGGGGTGTGCAGCGTGACGCTCCACATCTGCGCCGCAGCCTGCCATTGGGCACGGGCCGTGACGTCGGCGGAACCTTCGAGCGCGAAGCTGCGCACGCTGCGCGGGCCGGCGAGGCCGCGCCACAGCGCGGCGTAGGGGTCGTCGGCCGGGATCACGGCGATGCCGCCTTCGCCCAGCGCCTCGATGACGGCGCCGTTCTCGCGCGCCACCGCGTCGACGCTGGCCATGAATTCCTGGTGCTCGCGCTGTGCGTTGTTGACGAGCGCGATGGTGGGCGCGGCCAGGCGCGCCAGCAGCGCGATCTCGCCGGGGTGGTTCATGCCCAGTTCCAGCACCGCGGCACGGTGGCCGGGCCGCAGCCGCAGCAGCGTCAGCGGCACGCCGATGTGGTTGTTGAGGTTGCCGGCGGTGGCCAGCGCCGCGCTGCCCGGACCCGCACCCAGCCAGGCGCGCAGGATGGCCGCGACCATCTGCGTCACCGTGGTCTTGCCGTTGCTGCCAGCCACGGCCACCAGCGGCAGCGTGAACTGCGCGCGCCAGGCGGCGGCCAGTTGCTGCAGCGCGGCCAGCGTGTCAGGGACCTGCAGGCCGGGCATCGCGTCGCCCAGGCCGCGCTCGGCCAACGCCGCCACGGCACCGGTGGCGCGCGCGGGTGCCAGGTAGTCGTGGCCGTCGAAGCGTTCGCCGCGCAGCGCCACGAAGAGGTCGCCGGCCTGCAGCGTGCGCGTGTCGCTGTGCACGCGGGCGATGGGCGTGGCGCCGTCGCCGACGAGGCGGCTGCCCGGCAGCAGCGCGTGGGCCTGGGCCAGCGTCATCATCACGCGGTCGCCGCCATGCGCAGCCGCAGGGCCGCACGCGCCTCGTCCAGGTCCGAGAAGGGCCGCCGGGCACCGGCGATCTCCTGGTAGTCCTCGTGGCCCTTGCCGGCCAGCAGCACCACGTCGCCAGCGGCCGCGGCACGCACGGCATGGGCGATGGCCTCGCGGCGGTCTTCGTAGACGTCGACCTCGTCGCGGCCGGTGACGCCGGCCAGCACCTGGGCCAGGATGGCGCAGGGCGACTCGTCGCGCGGGTTGTCGCTGGTGACGACGACATGGTCGGCGCCGCCCGCGGCGATGGCGCCCATCAGCGGCCGCTTGGTGGCGTCGCGGTTGCCGCCGCAGCCGAACAGGCACCACAGACGGCCACCGCGCGCGGCCGCCAGCGGGCGCAGCGCCCGCAGCACCTGGTCCAGCGCGTCGGGGGTGTGGGCGTAGTCGACCACGACCTCGATGTCGGCGCCGGCAACGTCGTCGACGCGCTGCAGCCGGCCGGGCACGGGCGTGAGTTCCGCGGCCACCGCCGCGGCATCGGCCAGGCTGACGCCGAGCGCGCGCAGCCCGCCGATGACGACCAGCAGGTTGCTGGCATTGAAGACGCCGACGAGCCGGCTGCGCACGGCCGCGCGGGCGTCGCCTTCGACGACCTCGAAGGCCACGCCGGCCGGCTCGTGGCGCAGGCCCTGCGCCTGCAGGCGCGCCGGGCGCAGCAGCGACACCGTCCACAGGTCCAGCGCCCGGTCCTGCAGTTCATCGGCCAGCGCCGCGCCCTGGGGGTCGTCGACGTTGATCACGGCCGCCTTCAGGCGCGGCCAGTCGAAAAGCGCGCGCTTGGCCTCCCAGTAGGCCGCCATGTTGCCGTGGTAGTCGAGATGGTCGCGCGTGAAGTTGGTGAACAGCGCGACGTCGATCTGCACCGCCGCCAGCCGGTGCTCGACGATGCCTATCGACGACGCCTCCAGTGCGCAGGCGGCATAGCCGGCATCGACGAAGCCGCGCAGCGCGCCGTGCAGCGTGACGGCGTCGGGCGTGGTCAGCCCCGTGGGCTGCAGGGTGCCGGGCGCGTGCCCGTGCCCGGCCGCCGCCGGCGGCTCGCCGACCCCCAGCGTGCCGATGAGGCCGCAGCGGCGTCCCAGCCGCGTCAGCGCCTGCGCCGTCCACCAGGCCGTGCTGGTCTTGCCGTTGGTGCC
>CAIWPS010000726.1 GCA_903914615.1 uncultured beta proteobacterium
GAACGGCGGGGCGAGCAGGCGGATCAGCTGCGCATCGCGGTCCACCAGCAGCCGATCCAGCGACTGCATCGCCTGGCGGGACCGCCCAGTGTCGCCAACGCCCGACAGCACGGCCCAACTCTGCGCAATCGAGTCGATGCGGCACTCCACATTGCCGGCCGTTCCCAGCGGTGAGCCGTCGTCGAACCAGGCGCGGCGGTACCAGGCTCCATCCCAGGCACTGGAATCGATAGCGGCGGCCAGGCGGGCCGATTCCGAGCTGCAACGGCTTGCGAATGCGTCGTCCTTGCGCAGTTGCGCCAGGTCACCGAACTGCTTGAGGACAAAGCAAAGGAAGAAGCCCAGCCAGACGCTTTCACCTCTGCCCTTGACACCGACGAGGTTCATCCCGTCGTTCCAGTCGCACGAGCCCATCAGCGGCAGGCCATGCACACCGAATCGCAAGCCGTTCTCGATGGCCAGCCGGCAGTGTTCGAACAAGGGCTGCGCCACGAGCGTGGGCACCGGCAGGTCGTAGCGGGAGACTTCGCCGTCTTTCAGCACCGGGGCTTCCACGAAATGAACGGGCTCGTTGAGCACACCGGTGTCGCCCGTCACCTGCACGTAGCGGGCCGTCGCCAAGGGCAGCCAGAGGTAGTCGTCGGAGCACCGCGTGCGCACGCCGCGCCCGGACGGCGGGTGCCACCAGTGCTGCGCATCGCCCTCGGGAAACTGCCGCGATGCGCTGCGCAAGAGGTGCTCACGAACAAGTGCCGGCGCGGCGTGAACGAGGGCCATCACATCCTGCAACTGGTCGCGGAAGCCGAAGGCGCCGCTGGCCTGGTAGAAGGCCGTGCGTGCCCACAAGCGGCAGCTCAGCGTCTGGTAGATCAACCAGCCGTTGGCCAGGATGTCCAGCGACCGGTCCGGCGTCTGCACCTGCACGGCGCCGAGGGTTTGCGTCCAATGCTGCTTGACTGCGGCCAGCGCCTCGCTCGCCGACGATGCCCCACGCCAGCGCTCTGACATCTGCCGAGCCTCGTCTGCGGTAGCGCCAGCGCCCAGGCGGAAGACCAGCGTTCGTGTCTGCCCTGCGGCCATCTCGACGGGCAGGCGGATGGCAGCACAAGGGTCGAGCGCGAACCCCACCGTGCCGCACAGCCGCGGCTGCGACATCGCCTCCGGGTCGCGCAAGCTGCCGCTTCGGCCGATGAACGCGAGCCGGTCGCCGCACACGCTGCTGGCCGCCTTGTCGGCCCCTTCGGCGTCTGCATCGAAGTAGGCCGTTCGCCCCGCGAAGTCGGTGTTGTAGGCATTGCGCGCGAACACCGCGCCACCGTCCGCATCGACCTCGGTGCCGACATGCATCGAAGTCTTGCCCCGCTCGTCACCCAGCACCCATTCGACATAGCCGGTGACCGACAGCCGGCGCGTTCGATCCGATGCATTGCGCAGCTTCAGAACGATGAACTTGATCGGCGCATCGATGGCCACGAACATGGTCAACTCGCTGGCGATGCCATCGGC
>CAIWPS010000727.1 GCA_903914615.1 uncultured beta proteobacterium
GGCTCTCGCGCACGGCCGGGAACTGGGCCAGACCGTAATAGACCAGGAACAGCTGCACCAGCAGCGGCGTGCCCCGCACGACGAAGGTGAAGAGCCACACCGGCCGTGCCAGCCACGCCAAGCGGGAGACGCGCGCCACCGCCAGGGGCAAGGACAGCAGGAAGCCGGCAGCCACGCTGAGCGTCATCAGCGTCAGGCACACCACGATGCCATGGCCGAATTCGGGCAGGCTGGCCCGGATGACGTCCCAGTCGAGCATCAGAATTCCACCCGCCTGACGCCCAGGCTGTAGCGCCTCTCGACCAGCGTCAGCGCCGCGATCGACAGCGTGGTGATGCCCAGGTAGATGAGGCCGACGAGGCAGAAGAAGGTGAAGGGCTCGCGCGTTGCCGAGGCCGCCAGGTTGGCGCGGTGGACCATGTCGTCCAGGCCGATGATGGACACCAGCGCCGTCGCCTTGACCATCACCAGCCAGTTGTTGGCGAAGCCGGGCAGGGCGTGGCGCACCATCTGCGGCAGCACGATGCGGCGCAGCACCTGGCCGCGCCGCATGCCGTAGGCCAGCGCGGCCTCGGCCTGGCCGCGCGGAATGGCCAGGATGGCGCCGCGGAAGGTCTCGGTGAGGTAGGCGCCGAAGATGAAGCCGATGGTCAGCACGCCGGCGACGAAGGGCGGCACGTCGATGGTGTCCCAGCCGCGCGACTCGGCCAGCTTGTTGAGCAGGATCTGGCCGCCGTAGAAGATGGCCAGCATCAGCACCAGGTCGGGCAGGCCGCGGATCAGCGTCGTGTAGACGGCGGCCACGGCGCGCGCGGCGCGCGATGCCGAGAGCTTGGCCACCGCGCCGGCGAGACCGAAGGCGCAGGCGATGGCCAGCGACACGGCGGCCACGCTGAGCGTGACCCACAGGCCTTGCAAGATGGTGCTCAGGTAGCCGTGCAGCAAGATCGGGTGCCGGGAAATGGGTCGGAGTATCGCGGCTGGCGGCGCGCCTTCAGCGCCCGCGCTCGGGCCAGGTGGCCAGCAGCAGCCCGACGAGGGCCAGCACGAAGGCGGCCACGTGCGCCGGCCCGAAGTGCTCGCCCAGCACGGCCACGCCGACCGCGGCGGCGCTGACGGGCAGCATGACCGTGAAGACGCCGGCGCGCGACGAGGGCACGTGGCGCAGCCCCTGCATCCACAGCCACACCGTGACCATGCTGGCGGCGATGGCGTAGAAGCCCAGCAGCAGCCAGGTCGCACCGGGTACCGCGGCGAAGTCGAAGCCGCTCGCCTGCCACAGCGCGAAGGGCGTCACCAGCAGCAGGCCCCAGAGGTTGATGAGCGCGCTGATGCGCCGCGGGCTGACGTTGCCGGTGAGGCGCTTGCCGATGACGACGTAGGAAGCCTCGCACAGCACCGCGCCCAGCAGCAGAGCGTAGCCCAGCGGCGAGGCGCTGCCTGCCGCCGCCACAGCGTTGCCGCGCGCGAGCGCGAGCAGGCCGATGCCCAGCGCCGCGCAGGCGATGGCCGCGAGCACGCGCGGGCGGATGTGCTCACGCAGGAACAGCCGCGACAGCAGCGCCACCGCCGCCGGTATCGCCGCCATCACCACGCCCGCGGCCAGCGCCGAGGTCATCGCCACGCCGTAGAGCATGCAGATGCTGAAGAGGAAGTTGCCCAGGAAGCTTTCCCAGAACAGCAGCCAGCGCTCGTGCCGCGACAGCGCGGCCTCGCCGGGCCGCCGTCGCACCCAGTGCGCCATCGCCACCGCCGCGATGGCAAAGCGCAGCCCGGCCAGCAGCAGCACCGGGAAGACGGCCACCAGCAGGCGCGACAGCCCGACGTAGCTGCCCACCAGCGCCATGCTGGCGGCCAGGCTCAGGTAGGCCCACGGCGGCGGCGAAGCGCCCACCTAGGCGCGCACCGCGGTGGCCATTTCCTGCTGGCGCCGCCGCTCGCCGCGGGCGATGACGTAGCTGGCGATGACGACGCCGATGGCCACCGTGAAGATCACCAGCGTGGCCACCGCATTGACGCCCGGGTTCAGGCCCAGCCGGGCGCGCGAGAAGATCACCAGCGGCATCGTCGTCGCGCCGGGCCCGGACAGGAAGGCCGACAGCACCACGTCGTCCAGCGACAGCGTGAAGGTCAGCAGCCAGGCCGACACCCCGCTCTGCGCGATCATCGGCAGCGTCACCAGCCAGAACACCTGCTGCGGCCGCGCGCCCAGGTCCATCGCGGCTTCCTCCAGCTGCGGGTTGAGGTCGCGCAGCCGCGCCTGCACCACCACGGTGGCATAGGCCGTGCCCAGCAGCAGGTGGCCGATCCAGATCGTCAGCAGGCCCTGCTCGGGGAAGTCGAAGGCGCGCTGCACGGTCTTGAGCATGAGCAGCAGCGACAGGCCCACCACCACCTCGGGCATCACCAGCGGCGCGCTGACCATGCCGCTGAAGAGCGTGCGGCCGGTGAAGCGCCGGTACTTCACCAGCGCGAAGGCGGCCAGCGTGCCCAGCACCACCGAGCCGCAGGCGGTCAGGCCCGCCACCTTCAGGCTGAGCAGGAAGCCGGCGATGAGCTCGGCGTCGTCGGCCAGCGCCGCGTACCACTTCAGCGTGAAGCCGCGCCACAGGTTGGGGATCACCGAGTCGTTGAACGAGTACAGCACCAGCGAGGCGATGGGCAGGTACAGGAAGAGGAAGCCCGCGGCCAGCCAGCTGCGGCCGAGCCAGGCGTGGGCGGCGCGCGGCTTCACCGGCGGCCCTCCTGCGCTTCGGCCTGGTAGCGGTTGAAGAGCGCCAGCGGCACGATGATCAGCAGCACCATCACCACCGCCACCGTGGACGCCATCGGCCAGTCGTTGTTGGAGAAGAACTCGTCCCAGATGACGCGGCCGATCATCAGCGTCTCGGGCCCGCCCAGCAGTTCGGGGATGACGTACTCGCCGACGCAGGGGATGAAGACCAGCATCGAGCCGGCGACGATGCCGGCCATCGACAGCGGCACCGTGACCTTCCAGAACGCCACCCAGGGCGTGGCGCCGAGGTCGGCGGCCGCTTCCAGGAGCCGCAGGTCCATCTTCGACAGCGTGCTGAAGAGCGGCAGCACCATGAAGGGCAGGTAGGTGTAGGTCATGCCCAGCACCAGCGAGAAGGGCGTGTGCAGCAGCTGCCCCGGCGCGGGGATGAGCTGCAGCGCGGCCAGCCAGCGGTCCAGCCCGCTGCCCACCACCAGTTCGTGCACCCAGCCGCCTTCGGTGAGCAGCCCCCGCCAGGCGTAGACGCGCAGCAGGAAGCTGGTCCAGAAGGGCAGCATCACGCCCATCAGCAGGGCCGGCTGCCAGGCGCTGCGCGCGCGCGCCATGAAGTAGGCGAAGGGGTAGCCGATGAACAGGCACAGCAGCGTCGTCGCCAGCGCGTACTGCAGGCTGGCGAGGTAGGTGCGCAGGTACAGCGCGTCCTGGGCGATGAAGACGTAGTTGGAGAAGCGGAGGGTGAGCGTCGGCAGGCCACCGCTGAAGCTGAGCACGTCCTTCACGCCCAGGCCTTCCATCTCGGCGACGCTGATCTTGCCGATGATGACGAAGGGCAGCAGGAAGAACAGCAGCAGGAAGACCATCGGCGCCGCCACGACGAGGCGGCGGCCGGTGAAGATGCGTGCGAGCAGGCCCATGGCGCGGCAGCCGGGCTATTGCGTCAGCACGACCTGCGCCGTGTCGGACCAGTGCGCCCACAGGCTGTCGCCCCAGGTGTGGGCGCGGCCGGCCTGGCGTTCGGTGTTGGACTGGCTGACCTTGAGCAGCGCGCCGCTGGGCAGTGCCAGCTGGTACAGCGTGTAGCTGCCGAAGTAGCTCAGCTCCTTGACGGTGGCGCGCACCTTGTTGAACTCGCCGGCCGGCTCCTCGGCCGAGAGCGCGATCTTCTCCGGCCGCAGCGCCACCGTCACCGCCATGCCCGGCGTGCCGGTGATGCCGTGGCCGACGTAGTGCCTGCAGTCGGAGCTGCCGATGACGCAGTGGTCGTTCTCGTCGACGTCCAGCGTGCCGTCCATCAGGTTCACGTTGCCGATGAAGTCGGCGACGAAGCGGGTGGCCGGGGTCTCGTAGATCGCGGCCGGCGCGCCGACCTGCAGGAAGCGGCCCTCGCTCATCACCGCGATGCGGCTGGCCATGGTCATGGCCTCTTCCTGGTCGTGGGTGACCATGACGCAGGTGACGCCGACCTGTTCGATGATGTTGACGAGCTCGATCTGCGTCTGCTCGCGCAGCTTCTTGTCCAGCGCGCCGAGCGGCTCGTCCAGCAGCAGCAGCTGCGGCTGGCGCGCCAGGCTGCGCGCCAGCGCCACCCGCTGCTGCTGGCCGCCCGAGAGCTGGTGCGGCTTGCGCTGCGCGAACTTGCCCAGCTGCACCAGCTTCAGCAGCGATTCCACGCGCTCGCCGACCTGCGCCTTCGCCAGCCCGGCACGCTTGAGGCCGAAGGCGATGTTGTCCCACACGCTCAGGTGCGGGAACAGCGCGTAGCTCTGGAACATCATGTTCATCGGCCGCTCGTAGGGCGGCAGGCCGGCGAGGTCGCGGCCGGCCAGCAGGATGCGGCCCGAGCTCGGCGTCTCGAAGCCGGCCAGCATGCGCAGCAGCGTGCTCTTGCCGCAGCCCGAGGAGCCCAGCAGGGCGAAGATCTCGCCCTGGGCGACTTCCAGGTTGACGTGGTTGACGGCCTTGTAGCCGTCATAGTCCTTCACCAGGTCTTGGATCTGCAGGAAGGCGGCGGGCGCCTCGGCGGGGTTTGCGGTGGCCATGGGCTGGACGGGTCGGCTCTGGGCAAAAGGCGCGGATTTTGCCAGCGTCGAGCTCAGCGGCCGCGGTCGCCGTCGTGCCTGTCGTGCATTTGCACGCCGGCGCTTTGCTGCTGTTGCGCGCGCAGCGCGTCGCCCCAGGCCTGCAGCAGGCGCATCGACACCGGGTTGTCGGCTGCACGCCACTCGGGGTGCCATTGCACGCAGAGGTTGAAACCGGGGGCCTCGGCCACCGAGAAGGCCTCGACCAGCCCGTCCGGCGCGCGCGCCTCGGCGCGCAGCCCCGGGGCCAGGCGGTCCACGCCCTGGCCGTGGAGCGAATTGACGATGAAGTCCTGCACGCCGAGCAGGCGCGCCAGCAGCCCGCCGGGCACCACGCTGACGGCATGCGCCGGGCCCCACTGCACGTCGGCCGCGTCCGCCGGGTCGTCGCGGTGGTCGGCGTACCCCGGCATCTCCTGCACCGCCTGGTGCAGCGACCCGCCCAGCGCGACGTTGACCTCCTGCAGGCCGCGGCAGATGGCCAGCAGCGGCAGGCCACGGGCCAGGGCGCGGCGCAGCAGCGGCAAGGTCCAGGCGTCGCGACCGGGGTCCAGCGGCAGGCTGGCGTCGTGGATGGCCTGGCCGAAGTGCGAAGGATGGACGTTCGAGGGTGAGCCCGTGAGCAGCACGCCGTCGACGCGGTCGAGCATGGCGTCGATCTCGTCAGCCTCGAGCCAGGGCACGATGAGCGGCAACGCACCGGCCAGGCGCACGGCCTCGACGTAGGGCCGCCACACGTTGAAAGACGCGTGGCCCTCGTGGACGACGCTGCAGGCGGGCAGCAGGACGAGCGGGCGCTTCACGCCCGCGACAAGAGCAACCTGCGTGCCGGCATGGGGCCGCGCTTCAGGCGACGCGGCGGATGGCGTGGCGCAGGTTCTCGACGATCTGGTCGATCTGCCCGGGTTCGACGATGAGCGGCGGCGACAGCGCCAGGATGTCGCCGGTGGTGCGCATCAGCATGCCCTGCCGCCAGCAGTCGAGGAAGATGTCGAAGGCGCGCTTGGTGGGCTGTCCCGGCAGGGGCGCCAGCTCGATGCCGGCGACGAGGCCGAAGTTGCGCACGTCGATGACGTGCGGTTCGCCGCGCAGCGAGTGCACGGCCTGCGCGAAGTGGCCCTGCAGCTCGGCCGCGCGCGTCAGCAGGCCTTCCTCGGCGTAGGTGTCCAGCGTCGCCAGTGCGGCGGCGCAGGCCAGCGGGTGCGCCGAGTAGGTGTAGCCGTGGAAGAACTCGATGAGGTGCTCGGGGCCCTGCATGAAGGCGTCGTGGATCTTCTGCTGCGCGATCACCGCGCCCATCGGCACGGCGCCGTTGCTCAGGCCCTTGGCGCAGGCGATGAGGTCGGGCGTGACGCCGAAGGTCTGCGCCGCGAAGGGCTGGCCGGTGCGGCCGAAGCCGGTGATGACCTCGTCGAAGATGAGCAGGATGCCGTGGCGGTCGCAGATCTCGCGCAGGCGCTGCAGGTAGCCCTGCGGCGGGATGAGCACGCCGGTGGAGCCGGCGATGGGCTCGACGATGACGGCGGCGATGGTGCTGGCGTCGTGCAGCGCGACCAGGCGCTCCAGGTCATCGGCCAGCTCCGCGCCGTGCGCCGGCTGGCCCACGCTGTAGGCGTTGCGCGCCAGGTCGTGGGTGTGGCGGATGTGGTCCACGCCGGCCAGCAGGGTGCCGAACATCTTGCGGTTGGAGACGATGCCGCCCACCGAGATGCCGCCGAAGTTGACGCCGTGGTAGCCGCGTTCGCGGCCGATGAGGCGCGTGCGCGTGCCCTCGCCGCGCACGCGGTGGTAGGCCAGCGCCATCTTCAGCGCCGTCTCCACCGACTCCGAGCCCGAGTTGGTGAAGAAGACCTTGTTCATGCCGGGCGGCGCGATGGCGGCGACGCGCTCGGCCAGCTCGAAGGCCTTGGGGTGGCCCATCTGGAAGGGA
>CAIWPS010000728.1 GCA_903914615.1 uncultured beta proteobacterium
AACGCGCTGCAGTACTACACCGATGGCAGCCCGGCTCACAAGCGGTTCGCCGCGGCGTACGGGATCGCGGCGCGGTTCAAGGTGCTCAGCGTGACGGAGCGGCTATATTCCGAGACCGCTGGAGAACTTAGCGGGTATGGAGTTGGTTGCAATGTTTGGAAGTTTACCGCGCGACTGGAGGCCGTGAAGTGAGTTACGTCGTAATTATCCCGAGCAAGAAAGCAACGAACCTGCTGGACTGCATCGACCGGCTGCGAGCGATGGAGGAAACCGGGCGTATAGTCGTCGTCTGGGATGGCGACCAGGAGCCACCACGCGAGCAGGTGCACAAGTTCGGCTGGGTCGAATTCATCCCCGGCGTGAAGCCTTTCGTATTCGCGCGAAACATCAATTGTGGCCTCCGGGCGACCGGCCAGTACGACGTGGTGCTGATGAACGACGACGCGCTGCTCTGCACTCCGCGCGGGCTGGCGCGGCTCTCTTCGGACTGCGCACACAACCCCGACTACGGCGTGATCGCGTCGAGCGTCGATCTGTGCGGCACTCAGAACCAGGTGCATGATATCCGGCCTGGGCTGCGTCAAGAGAATGTCATGCTGGCGTTCGTGTGCGTCTACATCCCGCGCACAGTGATAAACGAAATCGGCTTGCTTGATGAGCGGTTCGGCATCAACGCGGGCGGCCCCGGCGCCAGAGGCTACGGGCTCGAAGATGACGACTTCTGTTGGCGCGTCCGTCAGGCCGGCATGAAGCTCGGCGTGCAGAATGACGTGCTGGTGAACCATACGACGCTGCCGAGTACCTTTCGCAGCGACAAGGAACACCCGGCAAACGTGTTTCTGCATGAAGCGCTGTTTGAGACGAAGTGGGGAAGGCACCCGAGGAAACCATGAGCGAACAGCAGCAGGCACAATTTGACGGCTGGGCCCGCGTCGAAGTGATGGGGCACCAGCAGCATATCGGATACGTGAGAACAGAAGCATACGGAGCAGCAGTTCTGTTCCGTATCGACACGCCGGAACTGCCGAAGCGCGAATTCACTCTACGCTCGCCGCAGTACGTGGGCTCTCAGTGGTGTCCGGCGGGTGCGGTGGTTCAACGCGAGGGCGTTGCGGGATCTTCGGTGCTCGTAGGCGCTGGGTCGATCTATCGGATTTGTCCTTGCACGGAAGAGGCTGCGAAGGCAGCTATCGACCAGAGCCAGCGCGCCGAACTGAAGCTAATCTCACTGCCAGAGGGAAAGGCACTCCCGGCACCTGAAGCAGATCTTGACGACTCCAACCGTTGCGAGTACTGCAATTCGGCGCTAGATGAGGCAGGCGATTGTCGCCGCTGCGATGGATGATGATCCCGAGGAAACCATGAGCGAATGGGAAAGTGTGCAGTACTTGCCGTTGCCGATCCCTGGATGGTTCGCAGCAGAGAATCGGGCCGAGCTTGCCCGGCTGATCTACAAGCACCAGGTCAAAAGCGTTGTCGAAGTCGGTTCGTTTCTGGGCCTGTCTGCTGTATGGTTCGCGCAGCGCGTCGAGCAGGTGTACTGCGTTGACACGTGGTTTGAGGGCGCGACCCACGAGAGCGAGAATAACCTCGTCGGCACGCTGCGCCGTTGGGACCTGCCCCGCGATTTCTTCCCGCTGTTCCGCGATAACGTCATGCGGTCCGGCGTGTGGCACAAAATCTGCCCGATCAAGGG
>CAIWPS010000729.1 GCA_903914615.1 uncultured beta proteobacterium
CCATGCTGACGCTGTCGGCCAGCGAACGCAGGTAGGCGGGCGCGTGCACCAGGGCCAGGGTTTCGTCGCTGGCGGGGCCAGGCACCCGGGTGGTGTGCGCTTCCAGTGCGGCGCCGTAGCGGTCTTGCAGCAGCTGCCAGGCCTTGCTGAACTTGTGCGCGTCGAACGGGTGCAGCCGCTCCAGGCCCAGCACGGCGAAGTCGTAGCCAGGCCGCGACGGTCGAGCAATTGTGCTTCGCCATGTTGCACCGCCGGCGGTGGACCAGGAAGCCCTGCCATCAGGCCTGCACGGCGGCTTCGTCGATCTTGTGCAGGGTCACTTCGTGCTGGCATTCGCCGCCTTCCAGCCGGCGGTCCACCTTGTAGCTGCTGGGGAAGGCCGGCTCATGCGACCGGTTGAGCCTGAAGTCTCTCTTCCCTGCGGCGCTGGATGGCAAGAAGCTGAAGTAGGCCGAACTGAAAGCTCTTCGCTGGAAGAAGCGGGACTGAATTTCTTCAGGCGCGGCCAGGGCAAGCGGGGCTGTCTCGGGACGTTCTGAATTAGGTCGTGAATGATTTATTGTGGGCTCGCGAATAGTCTAATTCTGCCTTTATATGTTGCCGATCCAGCACGCCTCGACGTTGACCCAACTGAAGCTTAAGACCAGCGACACCGACGCCATCCCGTGGTGCATTGCTTACGTAGGTAGTGTGCCGATTCAGCAACTGTTCAGACTGGGGCACCTCTCCGCCCTTGCGCTGGGTCAAGCACGGGCCGGGACCCGCTGTCGCACCCCCTACTTGCGGGCTGGCCGCAAATGTGTCGCCTGCTAGCGTTTGCCCCAAGCCTGCGACGTTAGACAGGTTCTGGCATTCGGCATTCGGTTATTGCCCGTCGGAAGTTGGTCTGCGCTGGTGGCGTGCAAGCGCCACGTCTAGCCGAATGGGCTATGGCCTGGCATGGGCGATGCATGGCAGGAATCGCTGCCCGTCAGGGCGGCGGCACAGGGAAAGAACAATGAAAATCCTGATCTACGGGATCAACTTCGCCCCCGAACCCGTTGGCGTCGGGCGCTACACCGGGGAGATGGCCGAGCGCTTGCACAAGGCAGGCCATGAGGTGCGGGTCATCACCGCACTGCCCTACTACCCGGAATGGAAGGTGGCACCCATATATTCCGGCTGGGCCTATGCTTTTGAACAGTGGCGCGGCATCCCCGTCATGCGCGCGCCGCTCTGGGTGCCCTACCGGCCCGGTGGCCGCAAGCGGGTGCTGCATCTGCTGACCTTCGCGGTGACGACGTTGCCGCTGATGGTGCGTGCACTGTTCTGGCGCCCCGACTTGGTGTGGATGGCCGCCCCCGCATTTGTTTGCGCCCCGGCAGCGCTGGTGGCAGCCAAGCTGACCGGCGCGAAGAGCTGGATCCATATCCAAGATTTCGAGATCGACATTGCATTTGGAATGGGTCTCATTAGCGGCGCCTGGTGGAAGCGCGTGATCTTCAGCTGCGAACGCTGGCTGCTGCGCCGTTTCGACCG
>CAIWPS010000730.1 GCA_903914615.1 uncultured beta proteobacterium
ATGGCAGAGGTGCTGTCGGTTGCGCCAGTCGGGTCGACCCCGGGGAAGTCCAGGACGCTCGTCCACTCGTTGAGCTTCGCGGCGACGGTGCGCGGGGTCGCGCCGGAGGTGGGCAGGAGGTAGCCCACCTGGGTCGCGCCGGTCGACTGGTTGATCTGCGCGGCCAGGGAGAACTTCGTCGCGTCGGGCGCAAACAGCACCATCGCGCCGGCCGAGTTGCGCACGGTCATCGAATAGTTCGCGGCCACGTAGAGCTGCGCGGGCATGCCGTTGCGCACCGGGTAGCCGTTGAGGGTCTGCACCGGCTGCGCGGCCGGCTGGGTCAGCGCGGAATCCCAATAGACAGACTGCGGCGTCGTCTCCGGGTTCTGATTGGCTGTGCCGACATAGATCAAGCCGCCCTGAAGCGGAATGCCGGTGATGTCGAAGAATTGCGCCAGCGGCGAGTCAACGGTCAGCATTGGGGTCTCCGGAAGCTTTGGCGGTCTGCATGGCCTGCGTCACCCAGCGCTGGCGGTCGCTCAGCTCAGGGACATTACCCAGGGCGCGCGAGAAGCGCGTGAAGGGGCGCGAGAACGAGAAGGCCCGGGCGGCATCGGCTTGAGCCGGCGTGCCCGCGCTGCGGGCCAGCTGGACGAACTCGGGCGAGGTCATCAGGTCGTCGAGGGCCTTGATCGCGCTCGGCTTGGCGTTGCCCTTGAGCGCCGACATGAGGCCCATGGCCAGGCCGGCCCCGTGGCCGCCAACGGCATCGACGGCCATGCCCTTGCCCACGTGCTTGGCCAGATCGAACATGCGCGCGGCCAAGTTGTCGGGCGCCGTCATTTCCTCGAGGACGCTGGAGCGCAGCCCGGTCTTGATCCGCGCACCGAGCGAGTCGCTGATCGCCTTGCTGACGGTGGCCAGATCGGCGATCTGCTCGCGCGCGGCCGGCGGCAGGTTCGTCATCACCGCGTTGAAGGCGGTCTGGTTGCGCTGCAGGTTCTGATACCACTTCGAGAACGACGTGAAGTTGATCTCGCCGCGGGTGCTGGCGTTGCGAAAGACCGAGCCCAGGCCGGAGGCGACGACCTGCTGCTTCATGTCGTCGGGCGTGGACTGCAGCAGGCGGACCAGCGGGGTCGGGTCGCCGTTGTTCGCCGCGGCGCGCATGCCGACCGCGATCTTGGGTGCGATCGATCCGTCCAGGTTCTTGCCGAACAGGGCCGCGAGGTCGTCTTCCATGCCCTTGCGCACGGAGGTGGCGGCCTTGGCCTGCTGGATGAGGTCTGCGTTACCCGGGCCGGCGGCGGCCTCCTGATCGGCGGTGAGCAGGCTGTAATACTTCTTGGCCAGGCCGGTGTCGGCGTCGGAGAACGGGCCGCGCATCCGTGCGGCCATACCCACATCCTTGCGGGTGTCGTCGACCAGGGCGAAGTTGGGCGGCTGCTCCACGGGCGCGGGAGTCGGTGCGCGGCCGCCCTGCCCGACCATCACGCCGGTCTGCGATTCCGCGTCACGCGCGGCGCGCAGCTGGGAGGGCGTCAGCACGTCGCCGGCGGCAGGCGCTTCGCCCGGCCGGGCCGGCGCTGCCATCTTGGGCGTGAGGCGCGCGGCCATGGACCGCTCCATTGGCGTCAGGTTCTCCACGCCGCCGAGCTCGTCCGCGCGCTGGTTCAGGAAGGCCAGCGTCTGGCTGGCCGGCGCCGGGGTCTTGGCCGGCACGGCCTGGCGGACCTTCGCCCACAGGTCGTTTTCGGCCGCGGAGGCGTCGGCGTGCGCCGCCGTCATCTTGTCCTTCAGGCCGGCATTGACCGCGCTGAGGTCGTTGTCGCCGCCCACTTCGTTGATGAGGGTCGACGCGCGCTCGGCCACGCCGGCCAGGCCTTCCTTCTCGGCGAGCGCGAGCTGGCCGGTGGGGTTGGACTTGAGCACGCCCACCACCTGGCGGTAGGCGTCGGAGCTGGTGACGTGATCGGGCTGCAGGTAGTCCTCGATGCCCAGGCGCTTGGCAGCGGCGGTGACGTTGGCGTCCGGCGCGGCCATGGCGGCCAGCTGCTCGGCCGCGGACTTGCCGCCCGACGCCGCCTGGCGCGCGGCCTGTGCCACATCGGAGACCGTGGTCTGCGCTGCCGGTGCGGTCGGAACGGCTGGTACGGCCGTCATCTCTGCGGCGGCCGGGCCGAGCTCGGGAGCGCCCGCGGCAGCGCCCGGGGAAGCGGTGCCGCGCAGGCTGTCGAGCATGGACTGCGCCGGCGCCAGGACCGCGCGCCCTGCGGCGGCAACAGCCGGGACCGCGGCGCCCATGGCCGCCGAGCTCGCCACGTTGCCGGCATTGAAGTCGCCGCCAGCCGCGGCCTTGCCGCTTTCCAGACCGGTCTGGCCCACCGCTCCGACAGCGGCCTCGCGGCCCATGTTGCGCAGCAGGCCCGACCCCACGCCGGGCACGACTTCATTGGCGAGCGCAAACGTGCCGGCCGTGGCCAGCGCACGCGGGATGTCGCTCACGTGGAAGCCGGGCGGGATGGCGTACTGCTGGCCGTCAATCGATGACCGCAGGATGTAGTTGCCCTTCTCGTCCTGGGCGACGTGCACCCCGGGGAAGTTCTTTTGGATGATCTGCGCGGTCTCGGCCGGCGTGCTGGCAATCGTCCCCACGCCGGTCATGAAACTCGCCATGGAGAGCTGGTTCAGCTCTGGCATGCCGGCCCAATCCGGCAGCGAGTCCGTCGTCGGCGTGCGCCGCTGAGAGCCGGTGACGGCCTCCGCCAAGTTGCCCGGGATGGCAGCGAGGCGATCAAGCACGCCCTTGGGCTTGTCGGGCGTTCCGAACAGCGCATCGGGGTCGGTGCCGGGCGGCAGGGCCATGGCACCCGAG
>CAIWPS010000731.1 GCA_903914615.1 uncultured beta proteobacterium
CAAGTGACGGGCTCGGCCGTCGCGCCGGCGCTCGGGCGGCGCCTGGCCTGCTTCCTGTACGAGGGTGTGCTGCTCTTCGGCGTCATCATGGCAGCCGGCTTCATCTACGCCACGCTCACCGGCCAGCGCCACGCCCTCGTGGGCACCACCGGCCTGCAGGCCTGGCTGTTCGTCGTGCTGGGGGCCTACTTTGTCACCTTCTGGACGCGCAGCGGCCAGACCCTGGCGATGCAGACCTGGCACATCCGTCTGGTCGACCGCGACGGTCGCATCGTCGACTGGCGTCGCGCGGTCTGCCGCTACCTGCTGGCCTGGATGTGGTTCATGCCCGCGCTGCTGGGCCTGCGGCTGGCCGGCCTGAGCGCACCGCTTCCGGTCTTCAGCGCGCTGGGCGCAGGTGTGCTGGCCTACGCGGGCCTGTCGCGCCTGCACCCGGGGCGCCAGTTCTGGCACGACGCCGTCTGCGGCACCTGCCTCGTCGACAGCCGTTCGAGCCTGCTCCCGAACCCATGAAGCCTGCCCCGCTCAGCATTTGCGTCTACTGCGGTTCGCGCCACGGCGCGCGTCCCTCGTACACCGCCGCCGCGCGCGCCCTCGGAGCGGCCATCGGGGCCCGTGGCTGGCAACTCGTCTATGGCGGCGGCAAGGTCGGGCTCATGGGTGAAGTGGCCGATGCGACGCTGGCGGCCGGCGGGCGCGTCGTCGGCATCATCCCCGAGTCGCTGCAGCAGCGCGAGGTGGGGCACCTGGGCCTGAGCGAGCTTCACGTCGTGCCGACGATGCACCTGCGCAAGCAGATGATGGCCGAGCGCGCCGACCTTTTCATCGCCCTGCCCGGCGGCATCGGCACGCTGGAAGAGCTGTACGAGGTCTGGACCTGGCGTCAGCTCGGCTACCACCGCCACCCGATCGGCCTGCTCAACACCGAGGGCTACTACGACGAGCTGCTGCGCTTCATGGGCCGGTCGGTCACCGAAGGCTTCCTCTCCGATGAGCAGCACCGGGCGCTGCAGGTCGGCACCGACGCCGAGGCGCTGCTGCTCGAGCTGGCGGCGCTGGCGGGCGGCGCGGCGGCGGCCGAAGACTACTCCCGGGTCTGAACGACCCCGGCAGCGCGCTTCAGACCGCGGCGGCGTCCGTCTCGCCGGTGCGGATGCGCACCACCTGCTCGACCGAGGTGACGAAGATCTTGCCGTCGCCGATCTTGCCGGTCTTGGCGGCCTTGACGATGGCCTCGATGCAACGCTCGACGTCCTCGTTCTTTACCACCACCTCGACCTTGACCTTCGGCAGGAAGTCGACCACGTACTCGGCGCCGCGGTAAAGCTCGGTGTGGCCCTTCTGGCGCCCGAAGCCCTTGACCTCGGTGACGGTGAGGCCGGACACGCCGACGTCGCCCAGCGCCTCGCGCACTTCCTCGAGCTTGAACGGCTTGATGATGGCGGTGATCTGCTTCATGGGGGGCTCCGAAACGCGGTTGTCGCTTGCTGCGATTTAAGCACGGAACCCGGACGTGATGGGGTAGCGCCAGTCGCGGCCGAAGGCACGGTGGGTGATGCGGATGCCCACCGGCGCCTGGCGCCGCTTGTACTCGTTGAGCTTGATCAGCCGCGTGACGCGCTCGACGTCGGCGCGGGCGTAGCCGGCGGCGACGATCTCGTCGATGCCCTGGTCTTCTTCCATGTAGCGGCCCAGGATGGCGTCCAGCACCTCGTAGGGCGGCAGGCTGTCCTGGTCGGTCTGGTCGGGCCGCAGTTCCGCCGAGGGCGGTCGCGTGATGATGCGTTCGGGGATGACCGGGCCGATGCTGCCGTCGGCGCGCCGCGTCGGCTGCGCGTTCTTCCATGCCGCCAGGCGGTAGACGAGAGTCTTGGCGACATCCTTGATGACGGCGAAGCCGCCGGCCATGTCGCCGTACAGCGTGCAGTAGCCGGTGGCCATCTCGCTCTTGTTGCCGGTGGTCAGCACGATGGCGCCGAGCTTGTTCGACAGCGCCATCAGCAGCGTGCCGCGGATGCGCGCCTGCAGGTTCTCTTCCGTGGTGTCCTCGGCGCGGCCCTCGAACAAGGGCGCCAGTCTGCCGCGGAAGGCGTCGAACATGGGCTCGATGGCGATCTCGTCGTAGCGCACGCCCAGGCGAGCGGCCATGTCGCGAGCATCCAGCCAGGAAATGTCGGCGGTGTACGGCGACGGCATCATCACCGCGCGCACCTTGTCGGCACCCAGCGCATCGACGGCGATGGCCAGCACCAGGGCCGAATCGATGCCGCCCGACAGGCCGATGAGGGCCCCGGGAAACCCGTTCTTGCCGAGGTAGTCGCGCACGCCCACGACCAGCGCCGACCAGGCCTGCGCTTCGACCTCGGGCACCGGCGCCACGGCGCCGCGCGGCACACCGTCGGCGCCCAGTTCCAGCACCAGCAGCGCCGACTCGAAGGCCGGCGCCCGCGCGGTCACCGCGCCCTGGGCGTCGAGCGCGAACGAGGCGCCGTCGAAGACGACCTCGTCCTGGCCGCCGACCAGATGCGAATACAGCAGCGGCCGCCCCGTGGCCCGCGCGCGCTCGGCCATGCGCGCCTCGCGCTCACCGGCCTTGTCGAGGTGGAAAGGCGAGGCATTCAGCACGCACAGCAGTTCGGCCCCGGCGCCGCAGGCGGCCCGGGCGGGTTCGTCGAACCAGGCGTCCTCGCAGATCAGGAGGCCGACCTTGACGCCGCCGACGTCCAGCACCAGCGGGCCCTGGCCGGCATCGCGGCCGGAGGCGAAATAGCGCCGCTCGTCGAAGACCTGGTAGTTCGGCAATTCGCGCTTGCAGTAGGTGCCGAGGATGCGCCCGCCGGCCAGTACCGAGGCAGCGTTGAAGCGCTGCTGCACGGCCAGCGACTTCGACCTAAGATCGCCCCGCTCGCCGAACTGGTGCGGGTGGCCGACGACGAGGTGCAGACCCACGCAATCGGCCAGTTCCGCGGCCAGTCCGGCCAGGGTCTCGGCGCAGGCCTGCATGAAGGCCGGGCGCAGCAGCAGGTCCTCGGGCGGGTAGCCGCACAGTGCCAGTTCGGGAGCCAGCACAAGGCAGGCGCCCTGGCCGTGCGCCTGGCGCGCCGACTGAGCCAGCAGGCGGGCGTTGCCGGCGAGGTCGCCGACCTTGGCATTGATCTGCGCGAGCGCCACTTTCATGTTTCCGGGCCCTGAATGTCACAGATCGAGCACATCGAAAAAGATTATGTCATCCGGGTCCACGGCGACCCCGCGACACTGGATGCCCCTGCCTGGAACGCGCTGCTCGAAGCCCAGGCGGCGCCCACGCCCTTCATGCGCCACGAGTACCTGGCGGCGCTGCATGCGTCGGGCAGCGCGGTGGCCGAGGCCGGCTGGGCGCCGCAGTACCTGACCCTCGAGGCCGACGGCGTGCTGCAGGCGGCGACGCCGCTGTACCTGAAGAGCCATTCCTATGGCGAATACGTCTTCGACTGGGCCTGGGCCGACGCCTACCGCCGCCACGGCCTGCGTTACTACCCCAAGCTGCTCGGCGCCGTGCCCTTCACGCCGGTGCCGGGCACGCGCCTGCTGGCGCGCAACGACGCGGCGCGCGCGACGCTGGTGGCGGCCATTGGCCGCGTCGCGCGCGAGGGGCGCCTTTCCTCGGCCCATGCGTTGTTCACGGACGACGTCGACCGCGAGGCCTTCGCGGCTGCCGGCTGGATGATCCGCCACGGCGTGCAGTTTCACTGGACGCAGGACTGCGCCAACCCGGTGGCCGATTTCACCGGGCTGCTCTCGCGCATGCAGCGCGACAAGCGCAAGAAGATCCAGCAGGAACGCCGTCGCGTCGCCGAGCAAGGCATCGCCTTCACGGCCCACCAGGGCGCGGACATCACGGCCGAAGACTGGGACTTCTTCTACCGCTGCTACACCCTCACCTACCAGGCGCACCACAGCACGCCCTACCTGACGCGCGACTTCTTCGCCCGCATGGCGGCGACCATGGCAAGGCACTGGTTGATGTTCGTGGCGCACCGCGACGGCGAGCCGGTGGCAGCCTCGCTGATCGCCATCGACCCCGAGCGCCGCGCCGCCTGGGGCCGCTACTGGGGCTGCGTCGAACCCATCCCCTGCCTGCACTTCGAGGCCTGCTACTACCAGCCGCTGGCCTGGTGCCTGGACCACGGCTACCTGCGCTTCGAGGGCGGCGCCCAGGGCGAGCACAAGATGGCGCGCGGGCTGCTGCCGGTGCAGACCTCGTCGGCGCACTGGCTGCGCGACGAGCGCTTCGCGCAGGCGGTGGCCGACTTCCTGGCCAGCGAGGGCGCCGGCGTGGAGCAGTACGTCGACGAGCTGCGCGAGCGCAGCCCCTTCAAGGCCGGCGACGCACCCGCGGGCTGACTACTTGTTCGTCTGCGCCCAGCGCGCCATGCCGCTGGTGACTTCGGTCAGTGCGCTGTCGCGGCCTTCCCAGCCCACCACCTTGACCCACTTGCCGACTTCGAGGTCCTTGTAGTGCTCGAAGAAGTGCTGGATGGTCTTCAGGCGCAGCGGGTTCAGGTCCTCGGGCTTCTGCCACTGGCTGTAGATGGACAGGATCTTGTCGATGGGCACGGCGAGCAGCTTGTTGTCGCCTCCGGCCTCGTCTTCCATCTTCAGCAGGCCCAGCGCGCGGCAGGTGACGACGACGCCGGGGATCAGCGGCACTGGCGTGATCACCAGCACGTCGACCGGATCGCCGTCGTCGGACAGCGTGTTGGGGATGTAGCCGTAGTTGCACGGGTAGTGCATCGCCGTGCTCATGAAGCGGTCGACGAAGAGCGCACCGGTCTCGTGGTCGACCTCGTACTTGATCGGGTCGGCGTTCATCGGGATCTCGATGATCACGTTGAACTCTTCGGGCGCCTTGGCGCCGGGGGTCACGTTGTGCAGGCTCATGGGTGTCTTGTAGCTTCGGCGTCAGGTTCGAGGGCCATTCTAGGGCGCCAGCTTGCCCTGCCCTGACTGGGCCGGGCGACCGATGGCAAACCCCATGCTAGGCTCACAAAGGCATCACTTAGCATCCGCGCGCATTCAAAACGAGGCAGGGCGGCGCACGCCGCGACGACCCTGCGACCCCCTCTAAGCACCTTCTCGGACCAGGAGCCCCCTTCATGACGACCTCGATGGCGCTGTACCTCGCGCTGGCCTGCGGCCTTGCCGCAGTGATCTACGGATTCGTGCAGCGCAACTGGATCCTGGCCCAGGACGCCGGCAATGCGCGCATGCAGGAAATCTCCGGCGCCATCCAGCAGGGCGCGGCGGCCTACCTGGCGCGACAGTACCGCACCATCGCCATCGTCGGCGTCGTGCTCGCGGTGCTGATCTTCTTCTTCATCGGTCACCTGTCGGCACTGGGCTTCGTCTTCGGCGCCGTGCTCTCCGGGGCCTGCGGCTTCATCGGCATGAACGTCTCGGTGCGCGCCAACGTGCGCACGGCGCAGGCGGCGACCAAGGGCATCGGGCCGGCGCTGGATGTCGCCTTCAAGGGCGGCGCCATCACCGGCATGCTGGTGGTGGGCCTGGGCCTGCTGGGCGTGGGCGGCTTCTTCCTCTTCGTCACCGGCGGCACCCACGTCGAGCCCGAGACGCTCAAGCCGCTGCTCGGCCTGGCCTTCGGCTCGTCGCTGATCTCCATCTTCGCGCGCCTGGGCGGCGGCATCTTCACCAAGGGCGCCGACGTCGGCGCCGACCTGGTGGGCAAGGTCGAGGCAGGCATTCCGGAAGACGACCCGCGCAACCCGGCGGTCATCGCCGACAACGTGGGTGACAACGTCGGCGACTGCGCCGGCATGGCCGCCGACCTCTTCGAGACCTACGCCGTCACGCTGATCGCGGCGATGGCGCTGGGCGCGCTGATGGTGAAGAACGCGGCCGTCGCCGCGGTGGTCTACCCGATGGTGCTGGGCGGCGTGTCGATCATCGCTTCGATCATCGGCTGCAGCTTCGTCAAGGCCACACCGGGCATGAAGAACGTGATGCCGGCGCTGTACAAGGGCCTCATCGTCGCCGGCGTGCTGTCCTTCATCGCCTTCATCGGTGTCACCATGGTGGTGATGCCCGACGACGCCCTGGGCGCCGGCACGCAGCTGCGCCTGATCGGCGCCTGCGGCGTCGGCCTGCTGCTGACGGCGGCCATGGTGTGGATCACCGAGTTCTACACCGGCACGCAGTACAGCCCGGTGCAGCACATCGCGCAGGCGTCGACCACGGGCCACGGCACCAACATCATCGCCGGCCTGGGCGTGAGCATGAAGTCCACCGCCTTCCCGGTGATCTTCATCTGCGCCGCCATCTACGCAGCCTACGCGCTGGCGGGCCTGTACGGCATTGCCATCGCCGCCACCGCCATGCTCAGCATGGCCGGCATCGTGGTGGCGCTGGACGCCTACGGCCCCATCACCGACAACGCCGGCGGCATCGCCGAGATGGCCGAGCTGCCCAGCAGCGTGCGCGACATCACCGACCCGCTGGATGCCGTGGGCAACACCACCAAGGCCGTCACCAAGGGCTACGCCATCGGCTCGGCCGGCCTGGCCGCGCTGGTGCTCTTCGCCGACTACACCCATGCGCTGGAAGCGCGCGGCATGGCGCTGACCTTCGACCTCAGCGACCACAAGGTGATCGTGGGCCTGTTCATCGGCGGCCTCATCCCCTACCTTTTCGGCGCCATGGCCATGGAGGCGGTGGGCCGCGCGGCCGGAGCCGTGGTCGTTGAAGTGCGCAAGCAGTTCGCCGACGGCCAGATCATGGCCAACAAGCGCAAGCCCGACTACAGCGCGGCGGTGGACATGCTGACCACCGCGGCCATCAAGGAAATGGTCGTGCCCTCGCTGCTGCCGGTGGTCGCCCCCATCGTCGTCGGCCTGCTGCTCGGGCCGGCCGCCCTGGGCGGCCTGCTGATGGGCACCATTGTCACCGGCCTCTTCGTCGGCATCAGCATGTGCACCGGCGGTGGTGCCTGGGACAACGCCAAGAAGCTGATCGAGGAAGGCTTCACCGACAGCAACGGCGTGCTGCACAAGAAGGGCGGCGAGGCGCACAAGTCGGCCGTGACCGGCGACACCGTCGGCGACCCCTACAAGGACACCGCCGGCCCGGCCGTCAACCCGCTGATCAAGATCATCAACATCGTCGCCCTGCTCATCGTGCCGCTCTTGCCGATCCCGGCCAAGGTGGCGGCGGTCGAAGCCCCGGCGACAGCGGCTGTCGTCGCGGCACCGGTGGCGGCCGCGGCGGCTGACGCGGCGTCGGTCAGCGTCGAAGGCGGCGTGGTGAAGTTCTACTTCGCCAGCGGCAAGGCCGATCTGGCCAGCGGCGCCGCGGCGGCGCTGGCCGACGTCGTCAAGGGCGTGGCCGAGGGCAGGAAGGCCGTCATCAGCGGCTACACCGACGCCAGCGGCGACCCGGCGAAGAACGAGGAACTCGCCAAGCAGCGTGCCTTGGCGGTGCGCGACACGCTGAAGGCCGCGGGCGTGGCCGAAGACAAGGTCGAGCTGAAGAAGCCCGAGGCCATGACCGGCAGTGGCGACGCCGCACAGGCGCGGCGCGTCGAAGTCACGCTGCTGTAGGCCTTCGCGCGCCCGACCCGATCGGGCGCTCAGGTCTTCAGGGTGGCCATCGCGTCCATGGTCAGCCAGCCTTCGTGGTCCTGGGCCCACAGGCGCACCTGGTCGCCTTCGCGCCGGCCATTGATGCGCAGAGGGTGCAGGTCGAAGGTCGGCCGCACGGCCTTGAAGCGGAAATCCGCGACCTCGGCCTGCGGCTCATGGGTGCGCAGCAGGTCCATCAGCAGCGTGGCGATCAACGGCCCGTGCACGACCAGGCCGGGGTAGCCTTCGACCCCGGTGGCGTAGCTGCGGTCGTAGTGGATGCGGTGGCCGTTGAAGGTGAGTGCCGAGTAGCGAAAGAGCAGCACCTCGTCGGCCACGAGTTCGCGCTGCCACGCCGCCCCGGTGGCCGCGCGCTGGGGCTGCGGCGCCACCTCACCGGCTTGCCGGGCCTCGCGGTAGACGATGTCGTGGTGCTCTACCAGCGCCGCGTCCACGGCGCCATTGGCACGCAGTTCATGCCGCACCCTGACGAAGACGAGGCGGCCGCTTCGGCCCGACTTGGCACTGACGCCGCTGATGGTCGAGGTGCGCGCCACGCGATCGCCGACGCGCAGCGGCCTGCGGAACTCGAACTGGCTGCCGGCCCACATGCGGCGCGGCAGCGGCACCGGTGGCAGGAAACCGCCGCGTCTTGCATGGCCGTCGGGTCCGA
>CAIWPS010000732.1 GCA_903914615.1 uncultured beta proteobacterium
CGCCGCCCAGCGCCGGGTCGGCGCCGGCCAGGCAGGCCTGCAGGCGGGCGGCAGCGCCGTCGGCGGTCTGCGCACGGGCATTCATGGCGAGGTAAGTGGCTCTGACACGCCAGGGTTTTCGGCGGCCCGCGGCGGAACCTGAAGCCGCCGCCTTGAAGGCGGCGCCAGCGCTGCGGCGCCGCGCCGCTACTTGGCCGTCGGCATCACGAACTCGGCGCCCTTGGCGATGCTGGCCGGCCAGCGCTGCATGACGCTTTTCTGCTTCGTGTAGAAGCGCACGCCTTCCTCGCCGTAGGCATGCATGTCGCCGAACAGGCTCTTCTTCCAGCCGCCGAAGCCATGCCAGGCCATCGGCACCGGGATCGGCACGTTGATGCCCACCATGCCGGCCTGGACGCGGCGCGCGAATTCGCGCGCGACGCCGCCGTCGCTGGTGAACAGCGCCACCCCGTTGCCGAACTCATGGTCGTTGACGAGCTGCAGCGCGGCCGCGAAGTCGGGCACGCGCACGCAGGCCAGCACGGGGCCGAAGATCTCTTCCCTGTAGATGCGCATGGCCGGGCTGACATGGTCGAACAGCGTGCCGCCGGTGAAGAAGCCGCCCGGGAGCCCCGCCACCCGGTGGCCGCGGCCGTCGACCACCAGCGTGGCGCCTTCCTCCACGCCGATGCCGACATAGCCTTCGATGCGGTCGCGCGCCTCGCGCGTGACGATGGGGCCCATCTCGGCGTCGAGTTCCATGCCGTTCTTGATCTTCAGCGCCCGCGCGCGCTCGGCCAGCCGCGGCACGATGCGGTCGGCGATGTCGCCCACCAGCACCGCCACGCTGATGGCCATGCAGCGCTCGCCGGCGCTGCCGTAGGCGCTGCCGATCAAGGCATCGACGGCCTGGTCGAGGTCGGCGTCGGGCATCACCACCATGTGGTTCTTGGCCCCGCCCAGCGCCTGCACGCGCTTGCCGTGGTGGGCGCCGGTCTCGTAGATGTACTGCGCGATGGGCGTGGAGCCGACAAAGCTCAGGGCCTTCACGTCGGGGTGGGTCAGCAGCGCGTCCACCGCCACCTTGTCGCCTTGCACGACGCTGAAGAGGCCGTCGGGCAGGCCGGCCTGCCTGAACAGCTCGGCCATCAGCAGCGAAGGCGAGGGGTCGCGTTCGCTGGGCTTGAGGATGAAGGCGTTGCCGCAGGCCAGCGCCACCGGGAACATCCAGCACGGCACCATGCAGGGGAAGTTGAAGGGCGTGATGCCGGCGACCACGCCCAGCGGCTGGCGCAGCGTCCAGTTGTCGATGCCGGTGGAGACCTGGTCGGTGTAGTCGCCCTTGAGCAGCTGCGGGATGCCGCAGGCGAACTCGACGATGTCGATGCCGCGGCTGACCTCGCCCTGGGCGTCGGTGAAGACCTTGCCGTGCTCGGCGGTGATCATCGCCGCGAGCAGGTCCTTGTGCTGGTTGAGCAGCGCCAGGAAGGCGTTGAGGATGCGGGCGCGGCGGATCGGCGGCATCTCGCCCCAGGCCGGCTGGGCGGCGCGCGCGGCGGCGACCGCGGCGTTGACGTCGTCGACGCTGGCCAGCCGCACCTGCCGCGCGGCGGCACCGGTGGCCGGGTTCCACACCGTCTGCGTGCGCGTGCCGCTGCCGGGGTGCACGGCGCCGGCGATCCAATGGCCGATGTCGGCGGTCTGGGTGAAGGCTTCAGGTGCGCCCATGCTGCGGTCTCCTCTAGGTCAGCCCGCCAGTCTAGGGCGCAAAGGGGGCCTTGCCGTCAGTGGAACCCGCGAAGCCGGGCCAAAAAAAACCCGCTGCCGAAGCAGCGGGTTGTGGAAAGTCCTCCGAGAAGGACGTCGTTGGGCCCGGAGGTGGCGCGCTGCGGGACAATCACCGCAACCCGCCACCGACAGCGACCGAATCTACCGGCGGCCCTCGCACACCGATATCCCCAACCATGGGGACATGGCCTTGAACCCCCTAACTTCGCTCACCCCGCTCACCGACGCCGACATCGCGCGCCTCGAAGCCCTGCTCGACGCCCTGCCGCCGCCGCTGCAGCCGCTGGACGTCTCGGCGCTGGACGGCTACCTCTGCGGCGTGCTGCTGCAGCCGCAGCGGCCGCCGCCGGCGCGCTGGCTGGCGCTGGTGTGCGACGTCGAAGGTCGCCCGGCGCCGGAAGGCGCGGCGCTTCAGGAACTGCAGGCGCTGGTGCTGCGCCGCCACGCCGAGCTCGACCGCGCCATCGGCCAGCGGCAATGGTTCGACCCCTGGATCTACCAGCTCGACGACGATGCCGAGCCGGCCGAATGCGTGCTGCCCTGGGTGGCCGGCTTCGCCGCGGCGATGGAGGCCTTCCCGGCGCTGATGGCGCGCCCCGACCCCGAACTGGTCGAGCCGCTGGCGCTGCTGTTCATGCACTTCGACCCCGAGGACCTGGAAGACGCCGACGCACTGTTGGAGGTCATCGAGACGCTGGAGCCGGCGGCCGACCTGGCCGAGGCGGTGCAGGACGTCGTGCGCGCGCTGATGCTGATTGCCGATGTCACGCGGCCGCGCACGGTACCCGCCGCGCGGCGGCCCGCGCCGCGCCGCCGACGCTGAGCTTCTGGCGGCGCCGAACACGGCGCGGGTGAGCTCAGTGCGCAGCGCCGAAAACGGCGCGCGCGTGCAGGCCCAGCCCCTGCGCGACGCTGGCGAAACGGTCGCCGCGCACCTGTTGCGCCGCCGGAAAGGCGGCCGCGATGCGCTGCACCAGCGCCTGCAGCCCGGTGGAACCGCCGGTGAAGTACAGCACGTCGACGTCACCCGGCGCGACGCCGGCCGCGCGCGCGGTTTCGGCGGCGGCCTGCACGATGCGTTCGAGGTCGGTCTCCAGCGCTGCCGCGGCCTGGCCTTCGCGCAGCGTCGCGGCCAGGCCGGCTTCCAGGGCCTGGAGGTCGATGTGTGCGCTGCCGGTCAGCGCGACGTCGATCTTGGCCTGTTCGGCGGCCGCCGCCAGCGCGTGGCCCAGGCGCTCCTGCACCGCCACCATCAGCCGCGCATGGTGGCGCGGGTCGGCATACCAGGCCTTCATGGCCTTCAGTTCGGCCAGCCGCGCCGGTGCATAGACGGTGTTGATGAGGTGCCAGGTGGCGAGGTCGAAGTAGACCGCGCTGGGCACCTCGCGCGCGGTCTCGCCGGGCCGCGCCGGGCGCCGCGCGCGGTAGCCCAGCAGCGGCAGGATGGCGGCGAGTTCGACGTGGCGGTCGAAGTCGGTGCCGGCCAGGTGCACGCCGTGGTTGCCCAGGATGTCGTCGCGCCGCTCGGCGCGGCCGCGCCGCGACGGGCCCACGCGCACGAGCGAGAAGTCGGAGGTGCCGCCGCCGATGTCGGCCACCAGCACCAGCTGCTCGCGGGTGATGTGGCTTTCGTGGTCGAGCGCCGCGGCGATGGGCTCGTACTGGAACTGCACCTCGGTCCAGCCGACGCTGCGCGCCGCGGTCTCCAGCGCCGCCTGCGCCTGGCGGTCGCGAGCCGGGTCGTCGTCGACGAAGAAGACGGGGCGGCCGAGCACGATGCGCTGCAGCGGCTGGCCGGCCTCGGCCTCGGCCAGGCGCTTCAGGTGGCGCAGGTAGCCGGTGACGACATCGCGGTAGCGCACGCTGCGGCCGCCGCCGATGTCGGTGGCCTGGTCCAGCAGCGACGAGCCCAGGATGCTCTTCATCGAGCGCATCAGCCGCCCGTCGGTGCCCTCGACGTAGGCCGCCACCGCGGCGCGGCCGTACAGGCGTTCGGCTTCGAGCTGCTGTGGCGGCGTGTCGGCGCGGTAGAACACCGCCGTCGGCATCGTCGGCTGGCCGGGCTCGAGCTCGACCAGGCGCACGCCGGCCTCGCCCTGCGGCAGGGCCACGGCGGAGTTGGAGGTGCCGAAATCGATGGCGACGAAGCCGGGGCGGGCGCTGCGCATGGAGCCGGGCGGCGGGCGAAAAGGGGCGCGATTGTATCGGCGCTGCATCAGATGTTGCGGCGACGTGAAGTCGCGCACGGCCGGGCAACTTGTCGGCATGCCGCGCCGTCCGCGCGGCGCGACACTGGGGCCCGGTCACCCCCACTCCAACCCAAAGGCACCCGCCATGTCCAAGGCCGTCACGCCGCAGCGCTGGTTTTCAGGCTGGCGCCTTGCCGCGCGCCCGCCGCAGGACGATCCCGCCGACTACGGCACGGCCTTCGGCCTCGACCTCAGCCTGGACGAGGCGGGCGCGGCCGCACCCGCGCCGCTGCCTGGCGACCGCCGCGTCGGCTGGATGCGCCGGCTGGCAGACCGGCGCAAGTCTGCCGCCTGAGCGGCACCGGCGCGGCCGGCCACCGCTGCGGGGCCGGCGGCTAAACTTCAAGGCATGTCACGCCTCTCGTTCCGCGAACAGGTCCTGCGCGTTCGCGAGGACGCCATCCTGTCGGCGGTGAACCGCCTGCTGGCCGACAAGGGCTTCGACCTCATGACGGTCGACGAGGTGGCTGCCGATGTCGGCATCGCCAAGGCCAGCCTGTACAAGCATTTCGCGTCCAAGGAGGCGCTGGCCGCCGCCGCCATGGTGCGCATGCTGCAGCGCCTGCAGGCCATGCTCGACCAGCAGTCGGTGCGCGCCGACGCCTCGGTGACCGAGCGCCTGAAGGCCGTGGTGCGCTGGGCGCTGGAGCTGCAGCTGGCCGGCGAGATGCCGACGCTGCCTTCGCAGAACTCCAGCCTGCGCGCCGAGCTGCTGTCCAGCAAGGCCTACCTGAACCTGCTGCTGCAGGTGAGCGAGAAGCTCGGCGAATGGATCGTGCAGGCGCAGGCCGAAGGCGACATCGACCCCGCGCTGCCGCCCGAGGTCGTGCTGTACACGCTGTACGCCCGCGCCTGCGACCCGGTGCCGGCCTTCCTGAAGGCGGGCGGCAACTTCAGCGACGCGCAGATCGTCGACTGGGTGCTGTCGACCTGCATGAACGGGCTGCGCGGGCGCGGCTGAAGGCCGCTCAGATCTCGATCAGCCGGCCCGGGTCGTAGCCCGCCTGCTCGCCCTTCTTCGCCAGGCCCAGGGCCTGGCAGACGACGCGCGTCGGCGCCCGACCGGCGCGTTCGACGCGGTAGTCGTGGCGGCAGTGCACGTGGCCGTGCAGCCAGAGGTCGGCGCGAGGGATGAGGTCGTCGTCGGCGTTGCAAAAGCTCGCCGTGCCGGGCTGGCGGCCGTAGCGCGGGTCGGCGCTGGCCAGGCTGGGCGCGAAGTGGGTGATGACCACGGTCTTGTCCCAGCGGCCCTGGGGCGAACGCGACAGCTCCGCTTCGAGCCAGGCACGGCAGGCCAGCGCCTCTTCACGCACGGCGGCGGCATCGAAGGGGCGGCCGGCGCGCGTGCTGCCCATCAGGCGCATGAAGTAGCCGGCCGCGCGCTCGGCGCGCGGTCGCTGCGCTGCGCCGTAGAGGTCGAAGTCGCTCCAGCGCGTGCTGCCCAGCACGCGCAGGCGCAGGCCGTCGGCGGCGGTGAGCACGGTGGCTTCGCGCTCGAGAAAGGTGTGGCCCAGGCGCGTGCACAGCGCGCGCAGCCCGGCGGCGGCGGCATCGACGTCGCGGCCGTCGTATTCATGGTTGCCGGCCACCACCAGCACCGGCACGGGCCAGCCGGCGAAGCGTTCGTAGCCGGCCCAGGTGCTGTCGATGTCGCCGGCCAGCACCAGCAGTTCGGCGCCGGGCGCGGGCTGGGGGTCGAAGGACTCGGTCTCCAGGTGCAGGTCGGACAGCAGCTGCAGCTTCATGCCGCCGGCCCCAGCCACTCGATGTGGGCGACGTGGGGATGGGCGCGCGCCAGCAGGCGTTCCTCGCCCGCGGCACCGGCGGCGCCCCACAGCCGGCAGACCAGCTGCACGCCCAGGTCGGGCGCCGGCGGCTCCAGTCGCAGCCAGGCCAGGGGCGCGGCGGCATGGGCGCAGCGGCCGGCGGCTTCGGTGCACCGGGTGATGGCGGCCTGCTCGTCGGCATCGATGTACTGCCAGACCACCGAGTGCATCAGCACCGTCGCCACGCCGGGCTGCGGCTGGCGCAATTCACGGCCGACGAAGGCCGCTGCCGAAAGCGCCTCGACGGCCACGCCCTCCTGCGCCTGCCACAGCGCCGCGGCCGTGCGTGCCGCGTGCAGGCGCGCCAGGCGTTCGCGCTGTTCGGGCCAGATGAAGGAAGCCAGGCGCAGGCCCTCGTCGGGCTGCGCGAGGTCGACGGGGTGGGCGTCGCAGCCGGCGCGGCGACGGATCTGCAGCGGCGCCGCGGCCACGGCCGGCGGCGGGCCGGACCAGTCGGCGCGCAGCGTCAGCGGGCTGCCGGTCGGGCCCCATTGCCACACCCCGTGGTCATGGCGCCAGCGCTCGCACCACAGGTTCAGGCCGGCCGAGGCACCGATCTCCAGCAGCACCAGCGGCAAGCCGGTGGCCGCGGCCACGTGCAGCAGACCGGGCAGCAGCGCCGCGCTGCGCTGCACCTCGTTGGTCTGCGGCGGCAGCGCCAGTGCGGCATGGACGAGCGCCGGCTGGCGGGTCCAGGCGGCGCGGATCGCCCCGTCCAGCGCCGCGTCGGTGGCGGCCAGCCCCGCACCCGCGGGGGGCCACTGCGCCGCCCAAGGATCGAGCCCGCGCAGCGCCAGGTGGTGCAGTGCCGCGGCCCAGCGCAGGGGCACGGCGGCCGCCAGCGGGTCGTCGGCGACCGCCGACAGGGCGCTGTGCGCGGCCGCGTCGCTGGCCAGCCAGTCGCGGCTGCGGCGCAGCACGCGCGCCGTGAAAGGTGCCGGCTCGCGGCACCACGCGACCTGGCGGTCGAAGGCAGCGAGCAGGGGCGACGGCGCGCCGTTCACCCGCGGTTGCTCAGGCGCCCAGCCGTTCCTCGATGCGCGCGCGCACCGCCGGCAGCTCGGCCGGCAGGTGGTATTCCAGCGTCTTGAAGAGCTCGGCATGCAGCGCCAGTTCCTGCTGCCAGGCGGCGCGGTCGATGCCGATGACGCTGGCGTACTGATCGCGGCTGAAGGCCAGGCCGTCCCAGCGCAGGTCTTCGTAGCGCGGGCTGGTGCCGAAGACGTTGTCGGCGCCGCCGGCGCGGCCTTCCAGGCGGCCGATCATCCACTCCAGCACGCGCATGTTCTCGCCGTAGCCCGGCCAGACGAACTTGCCGTCGGCGCCCTTGCGGAACCAGTTGACGCAGTAGATGCCGGGCTGGCGGGCGCCGCTGGCGGCGATGCGCTGGCCGAGGTCCAGCCAGTGCTGGAAGTAGTCGGCCATGTTGTAGCCGGTGAAGGGCAGCATGGCGAAGGGGTCGCGGCGCACGGCGCCGTTGCCGCCGGCCATCGCCGCGGTGGTCTCGCTGCCCATCGTGGCGGCCATGTAGACGCCGTCGGCCCAGCTGCGCGCCTCGGTCACCAGCGGCACCGTGGTGCTGCGGCGGCCGCCGAAGATGAAGGCGTCGATGGCCACGCCGGCGGGGTTGTCCCACTCCGGGTCGAGCACCGGGTTGTTGGTGGCGGCGACGGTGAAGCGCGAGTTCGGGTGCGCCGCCTTGGCACCGGTTTCCTTGGCGATGGCAGGCGTCCAGTCGCGGCCCTGCCAGTCGACGAGGTGGGCCGGCGGCGTCTCGGTCATGCCTTCCCACCAGACGTCGCCGTCATCGGTGAGGGCGACGTTGGTGAACACGACGTCGCGCTTGAGCGAAGCCATGCAGTTCGGGTTGGTGTGGTCGTTGGTGCCCGGGGCGACGCCGAAGTAGCCGGCCTCGGGGTTGATGGCGTACAGGCGCCCGTCGTCGTGCGGCTTGATCCAGGCGATGTCGTCGCCGATGGTCGTGACCTTCCAGCCCGTGTAGCCGGCCGGTGGCACGAGCATGCTGAAGTTGGTCTTGCCGCAGGCGCTGGGGAAGGCGGCGGCGACGTGGTACTTCTTGCCCGCAGGCGAGGTCACGCCCAGGATCAGCATGTGCTCGGCCAGCCAGCCGTGGTCGCGGCCCATGGTGCTGGCGATGCGCAGCGCGAAGCACTTCTTGCCCAGCAGCGCGTTGCCGCCGTAGCCCGAGCCGTAGCTCCAGATCTCGCGCGTCTCGGGGTAGTGGACGATGTACTTGGTGGCGTTGCACGGCCAGGCGACGTCCTTCTGCCCCGGCTGCAGCGGCGCGCCCACGGTGTGCACGCAGGGCACGAAGGCGCCTTCGCTGCCCAGCACCTCCAGCGCGCCGCGGCCCATGCGGGTCATCGTGCGCATGCTGATGACGACGTAGGGACTGTCGGTCAGCTCGACGCCGATGTGCGAGATGTGCGAGCCGAGCGGGCCCATCGAGAAGGGCACCACGTACAGCGTGCGGCCCTTCATGGTGCCGCGGAAGAGGGCCTCTTCGCCCGTCTGCAGCAGGCTGCGCATCTCGTCGGGCGCCATCCAGTTGTTGGTGGGGCCGGCGTCTTCCTTGCGCTGGCTGCAGATGAAGGTGCGGTCCTCGACGCGCGCCACGTCGCCGGCGTCGCTACGCGCCAGGTAGCTGTTGGGGCGCAGCTCGGGGTTGAGTTTCATCATCGTGCCGGCGGCGACGAGCTGGCCGCACAGGCGCTCGTATTCGGCGGCGCTGCCGTCGCACCAGCAGACGTCGGCGGCCTCGGTCAGGGCAGCGACCTCGGCCACCCAGGCGACGAGCCGGGCATGATGGACATAGGCGGGCACGTTCAGGCGCAGGCCCTCGAGCACGGGACGGTTCATGGACACTCCGATCATGGCGATATGCAAAGCGGTTTGAGGCCAGCCCCCGCGCCCGGCGCACCGGGGCTCGCCTCATGCCGCCCCGGCCCGTGCCGAGGGGGAGATGATTGTCGCGGCAATGTAATCACGCTGTAACCACCGGGCTGGAGGGGCTCATGCAGATTCGGTATGACTTGATGCCCGCTCGGGGCCGCTGCCGTCAGGCAGCCGAAAGGCCGCAATGAAGGTGCTGCACGTCAGCGTCGGGCGCGCCCGCGCGACCCGTATCGACGACCGGTCGGTGATGACCGCCATCGGCAAGGCCGCGGTGGCCGGCCCGGTCGCCGTCGGCCCGCTGGGGCTGGCCGGCGACGAGCAGGCCGACCCCAGCGTGCACGGCGGCCCTTCGAAGGCCGTCTATGCCTACCCCAGCGAGCACCTGGCGTTCTGGCGCACCGTGCGGGCGCAGGCCCAGGTGGCGCTGTGGGACGAGCCGGTGCCGCCCGGCCTGCTGGGCGAGAACCTGCTGCTGCAGGGCCTGGTCGAGTCCGATCTTTACATCGGCGACCGCCTGGTGCTGCCCGGCTGCGTGCTGGCGGTGAGCGAGCCGCGCTACCCCTGCTTCAAGTTCAATGCCGCGATGGGCTTCAAGAAGGCGGCCAAGCTGATGGTGCAGTCGGGCTACTGCGGCAGTTACCTCGCGGTACTGGAGCCCGGCCAGGTGCAGGCCGGCGACCCCATCCGGCTGGAACCGGGGCCGCGCGAACTCAGCATCCTCGAGCTGTTCCGGGCCCGCGCCCGGGCCTGAAGCCGCTCCAGGCTCAGGCGCTGACGGTGTCCAGCGCCGGGTAGTCGGTGTAGCCGGCGGCGCCGCCGCCGTACAGCGTCTTCTGGTCCAGCTTGTTCAGCGGCGCGTCCTCGCGCAAGCGGCGGCCGAGGTCGGGGTTGGCGATGAAGGCCTTGCCGAAGGCGACGAGGTCGGCGCCGCCGCTGGCCACCACGTCCAGCGCCATCTGCCGCGTGTAGCCGTTGTTGACCATCCAGGCCCCGGCGTAGCGGCGGCGCAGCGCGGCATAGTCGAAGGGCGCGATGTCGCGCGCGCCCCCGGTGGCACCTTCGACCACGTGCACGTAGGCCAGGCCCAGCGGCGCCAGTTGCGCCAGCGCGGTCTCGTAGAGCAGCTGCGGGTTGCTGTCGGGGCCGGCGTCGTTGGCCGGCGTCACCGGCGACAGGCGCAGCGCCGTGCGGCCGCCGCCGATGGCGCCGGCCACGGCCTGCATCACCTCGCGCAGGAAGCGGGTGCGGTTGTCGATGCTGCCGCCGTAGATGTCCGTGCGGTCGTTGATGCTGTCGCGCAGGAACTGCTCGATCAGGTAGCCGTTGGCGGCGTGGATCTCGACCCCGTCGAAGCCGGCCTCGATGGCCAGCAGCGCCGAGCGGCGGTACTGCTCGACGATGCCCGGGATCTCTTCGGTGCGCAGCGCGCGCGGCTCGCTGACCTGCGCGAAGCCGCCGGCGATGTAGGTCTTGCCGTTGGCCGGCCTGGCGGTGCTGGACACCGGCGCCTGGCCGCCGGGCTGCAGCGAGACATGCGAGATGCGGCCCACGTGCCACAGCTGCACCACGATGCGCCCGCCCTGGGCGTGCACGGCCTGGGTGATGCGGCGCCAGCCGGCCACCTGCTCGGCATTGAAGAGCCCCGGCGTGTCCAGGTAGCCCTGGCCCTCGGGGCAGATCTGGGTCGCCTCGGTGATGATGAGCCCGGCGCCGGTGGCCGGGTTGGCGCGCTGGGTGTAGTACTCCGCCATCAGCGCGTTGGGCACCTGGCCGGGGCTGGCGCGGTTGCGCGTCAGCGGCGCCATGACGATGCGGTTGGAAAGGGCGAGGTCGCCGGCCTGCAGGGGATCGAAGAGTGTGCTCATGAGGTCAAGCCTACCGCAGTGCAGCAAACGCCGCTGTACGGTGGGTGACATGGCCCCGGCGGCAAGCGCAGCCGCGCGTGGCACAGTCGCGGCATGCTCGCCTACCGCCACGCCTTCCATGCCGGCAACCATGCCGACGTGCTCAAGCACCTCGTGCTGATGCTGGTGCTGCAGCACATGAACGGCAAGGAGAAGGGCTGGCGCTACGTCGACACCCATGCCGGCGCCGGCGGCTACTCGCTGCAGGGCGAGTACGCGAAGAAGCGCGGCGAATTCGAGCAGGGCATCGGTGCGCTGTGGGGTCGGGACGACCTGCCGCCGCCCCTGGCCGCGCTGGTCGGCCTGGTGCGCGAGTTCAATGCCGGCAAGGGCCTCATCCAGTACCCCGGCTCGCCCGCCATCGCGCAGGCGCTGATGCGGCCGCAGGACCAGCTGCGCCTGTTCGAGCTGCACCCCACCGACCACAAGATCCTGGCCAGCTACCTCGGCGAGACGCCGGGCGTGGAGGTCAAGCTGGGCGACGGCTACGCGGCGCTGAAGTCGCAGCTGCCGCCGCCGACGCGCCGCGGCATCGTGCTCATCGACCCCCCCTACGAGATCAAGACCGACTACCCGCGCGTCCTGGCCGCCCTGCGCGAGGCGCTGGAGCGCTTCGCCGACTGCGTGGTGCTGGTCTGGCTGCCGCAACTGCAGCTGATCGAGGCGGCGCAACTGCCGCAGCGCCTGAAGGCCGCCGCCGACGCCGCGGGCAAGAAGGGCTGGCTGATGGCGAGGCTGACGGTGGCGCAGGCCGACGCGCGCGGCTTCGGCATGATGGGCAGCAGCGTCTTCGTCGCCAACCCGCCGCACACGCTGCACGGCGCACTGCAGCCGGTGCTGCCCTTCCTGGCGCAGGCGCTGGCGCAGTTCGACGGCGCGAAGAGCGCGCTGGATCGCTCGGCCAGCGCCTGAGCCGCGGCTACACGCCGCGGGCCCGGTCGGCGTGGAACTGGGCGCGCCAGGCGTCGAAGCGGTCTTCGTCCAGCGCCTGCCGCACCTCGGCCATCAGGTTCACGTAGTAGTGCAGGTTGTGGATGCTGGCCAGCATCGGCGCCAGCATCTCGCCGCAACGCTCGAGGTGGTGCAGGTAGGCGCGGCTGAAGCCGCCGCTGACGGTGCCGTCGCCGGCCGTCGTGGCGCGGCAGGCGTGGCAGCTGCAGGTGAGGTCGATGGGCGCTTCGTCGTCCCTGTGGCGCGCGTTGCGGATCTTCAGGTCGCCGAAGCGCGTGAAGAGGTGGCCGTTGCGCGCATTGCGCGTCGGCATCACGCAGTCGAACATGTCCACGCCCTGCGCCACGCCCTCGACCAGGTCCTCGGGCGTGCCCACGCCCATCAGGTAGCGCGGCTTGCGCGCCGGCAGCCGGTGCGGCGTGTGCGCCATGATGCGCAGCATCTCCTCCTTGGGCTCGCCGACGCTGACGCCGCCCACCGCATAGCCTGGCAGGTCCATCGCGGCCAGCGCCTGCAGCGACTCCTCGCGCAGCCCTTCGTACATGCCGCCCTGCACGATGCCGAAGAGCGCGTTGGGGTTGGCCAGGCGCGCGAACTCGTCGCGGCTGCGCGCCGCCCAGCGCAGGCTCAGGGCCATCGACCTGCGCGCCTCGTCTTCGCTGGTCAGGCGGCCGGCGGTTTCGTAGGGCGTGCATTCGTCGAGCTGCATCGCGATGTCCGAATTCAGCACGGTCTGGATCTGCATGCTCACTTCGGGCGTCAGGAAGAGCTTGTCGCCGTTGACCGGCGAAGCGAAGCGCACGCCTTCCTCGCTGATCTTGCGCGCCTTGCCGTCGGCCCCGGCCAGGCTCCAGACCTGGAAGCCGCCGCTGTCGGTCAGCATCGGCCGCGGCCAGCCCTCGAAGCGGTGCAGGCCGCCGAACCTGCGCACCACGTCCAGCCCCGGCCGCAGCCAGAGGTGGAAGGTGTTGCCCAGGATGATCGTGGCCCCCATTTCTTCCAGCGAGCGCGGCAGCACGCCCTTGACGGTGCCGTAGGTGCCCACGGGCATGAACACCGGCGTCTCGACCACGCCGTGGTTCAGGGTGAGGCGGCCGCGACGCGCGTGGCCGGCGGTCTTGAGAAGTTCGAAGTGCAGCATCGGCGCGGATTGTCACTGCGCTTCGCTACGATCCCCGGACCTGAGACCCACGACGGCGGAGAACCGATGTCACCCAGCCCGACCTGGCGGCCCTGGCTGCCCACCCTGCTTGCCGCCCTGGTGTGCGCCGCCTGCGCCGGCCCCGTGGCCGACGGCGCCCCCGCGGCGCCGCTGCAGCGCGTGCAGCACCTGGTGGTGATCTACGCCGAGAACCACAGCTTCGACAACCTCTACGGCCTCTTCCCCGGCGCCGACGGCATCGCCCAGGCCACGGCGCTGCAGAAGACGCAGCTCGACCACGACGGCAAGCCGCTGCCCGAGCTCATCGTCTGGGGCAAGGACGGCAAGCCCGACGCCGCCTTCCCGCGCCTGCCCAACGGCCCCTTCCGCATCGACGCGCCGCCGGTGAACCGGCGCCTGGACGAGCTCGTGCCCAGCCCCATCCACGCCTTCTGGCACAACCAGGAGCAGATCAACGGCGGCGCCAACAACCTCTTCGCCGCCATGTCCACGGTCGGCGGCTGGACCATGGGCTACTACGACGGCAGCCGCTTCAAGCTCTGGCAATGGGCCAAGGACTACACGCTGGCCGACCGCTTCTTCATGGGCGCCTTCGGCGGCAGCTTCCTCAACCACCAGTACCTCGTCTGCGCCTGCGCGCCGCGCTTTGCCGACGCGCCGGCCAGCATGCGCGTGCGCCTGGACGCGAACGGCAAGCTCGAGAAGCAGCCCGACAGCCCGTCCGCGACGGTGGGCGCGGTGAAGGTGGTGAGCCGTGGCGGCGGCCAGGTGACGCCCGACGGCTATGCCGTCAACACCTCGCAGCCGGCCTACCAGCCCAGCGGCGTGCCGCCGGCCGAGGGCGGCGCGCCCGAGCTGGCCGACCCGCAGGGCCAGCGCGGCGACGTGCCGGTGCCGCCGCAGACCTCGCGCACCATCGGCGACACGCTCAGCGCCAGGGGCGTGAGCTGGGCCTGGTACGCGGGCGGCTGGGACGCCGCGCTGGCCGACGGCCGCCAGCCGCCCGCCGCCAAGCGCAAGGTGATCTACGCCGGCGGCGAAGGCAGCCCCATGTTCCAGCCCCACCACCAGCCCTTCAACTACTTCCTGCGCTACGCCCCGGGCACGGCCGAGCGCGCGGCGCACCTGAAGGACGGCGAGCAGCTGCTGCGCGACGCCGCCGCCGGCACGCTGCCCGCGGTGAGCTTCTACAAGCCGGCCGGCCGCTACACCCAGCACCCGTCCTACACCGACGTGAAGAGCGGCGACGAGCACATCGCCGGCGTGCTGGAAAAGCTGCGCGCCAGCCCGCAGTGGAAGGACATGCTCGTCGTCGTCACCTACGACGAGAACGGCGGCTACTGGGACCACGTGGCGCCGCCATCGGGCCCCGGCTTCGGCGACCGCTTCGGCCCCGGCACCCGGGTGCCGACGCTGCTGATCGGCCCCGGCGTGAAGCGCGGCCATGTCGACCACACGCCCTACGACACGACCTCGATCCTGAAATTCATCACCGAGCGCTGGGCCCTGGAGCCGCTGCCGGGCGTGCGCGCCAAGGCCGGCGACCTGAGCGCGGCGCTGCAGTAGGCGGCTCAGGCGGCGCGCTGCAGCAGCATCGCGTCGCCGTAGCTGAAGAAGCGGTAGCCCGACTCGACCGCGTGCCGGTACAGCGCCTTGATGTGGGCATGGCCGGCGAAGGCGCTGACCAGCATCAGCAGCGTGCTGCGCGGCAGGTGGAAGTTGGTGACCAGCGCATCGACGACGCGGAAGGGGAAGCCCGGGGTGATGAAGATGTCGGTCTCGCCGGCATACGGCGCCAGCGTGCCGCTGCTTGCCGCCGACTCGAGTGCCCGCAGCGTCGTCGTGCCGGCGGCGACGATGCGCCCGCCGGCCGCACGCGTGGCCTCGATGGCGGCCACGGTGGCGGCCGGCACCTCGAACCATTCGCTGTGCATGCGGTGCTCGGCGATGCGCTCGGCGCGCACCGGCTGGAAGGTGCCGGCGCCGACATGCAGCGTCACCGCGGCGCGGCGCACGCCGCGGGCTTCCAGCGCCGCCAGCACGGCGGCGTCGAAGTGCAGCGACGCGGTCGGCGCCGCCACCGCGCCGGGGCGCGCCGCGAACACGGTCTGGTAGCGCGACTCGTCGTCGGCGCTGTCGGCATGGGTGATGTAGGGCGGCAGCGGCACATGGCCATGGCGCGCCAGCAGCACCAGCGGGTCGGCCGGGAAGCGCAGGTGAAAGAGCGCGCCTTCGGGCCCGGCGCGGCCCAGCACCTCGGCGTCGAAGGCGTCGGCGAAGCGCACCAGGCTGCCCGGCCGCGGCGACTTGCTGGCGCGCAGGTGCGCCCACACCTCGTGGCCGGGCAGCAAACGCTCGACCAGCGCTTCCACGGCGCCGCCAGTGGGCTTCTCGCCCAGCAGCCGCGCCTTGATGACCCGGGTGTCGTTGAAGACCAGCAGGTCGCCGGGCAGCAGCAGCGCCGGCAGGTCGCGAAAGACGCGGTCCACCGGCAGCGTGCCGGTGCCGTCGAGCAGACGCGAGGCGCTGCGTTCGGCCGCGGGATGCTGGGCGATGAGCGCCGGCGGAAGCTCGAAATCGAAGTCGGCGAGCGTCAGCTCGCGGGGGGCGGTGTGGGGTTTCATGCGTCAGGCTGGACCGACCTGGGAGCCGTGAAGGTCAAAATTGTTCCATGCCCGAAGCCACGGCGCCCGCCGACCCGCCCAAGACCACCCCGGTGAAGCTCTCGGCGCCGGTGCGGGCCCTGCACAAGCTGGGGCTGCGGCGCGACATCGACCTCGCCCTGCATCTGCCGCTGCGCTACGAGGACGAGACCCGCCTGGCGCCGATCGCCAGCCTGCGCGACGGCGACGTGGCGCAGGTGCAGGGACGCGTGCTCGAATGCCGCGTCGAGGCACGCGCGCGGCGCCAGCTCGTGGTGCGCCTGGCCGACCTCAGCGGCGAGCTGGTGCTGCGGCTGCTGCACTTCTACCCCTCGCACCAGAAGACCCTGGCCGCCGGCCAGACGGTGCGCGCCCGCGGCGAGGTGCGCTCCGGCTTCTTCGGCCGCGAGATGGTGCACCCCGAGTTCCGCGCCGTTGCCGAAGGCGCACCGCTGCCGCAGGCGCTGACGCCCGTCTACCCCAGCTCGGCGCAGCTGCCGCAGGCCTACCTGCGCAAGGCCGTGGGCTCGGCGCTCGCACGCGCGCCGCTTGCCGAACTGCTGCCCGCCGCACTGCTGCCGCCGGGCCTGCCGCCGCTGCGCGAGGCGCTGCAGTTCCTGCACCAGCCGCCACCCAGCGCGGCCCTGGCGACGCTGCAGGACCACAGCCACCCGGCCTGGCAGCGGCTGAAGTTCGACGAGCTGCTGGCGCAGCAGCTCTCGCAGCTGCAGGCGCAGCAGGCGCGGGCGCGGCTGGCGGCGCCGGCGCTGCGGCGCGTACCGGCCGGCCTGGCCGAGCAGCTGCTGGCGGCGCTGCCCTTCAAGCTGACGGCGGCGCAGCAGCGCGTGGTGGCCGAGATCGGCGCCGACATCGCCCAGCCCCAGCCCATGCACCGCCTGCTGCAGGGCGACGTCGGCTCGGGCAAGACCGTGGTCGCGGCGCTGGCCGCCGCGGTGGCCATCGACGCCGGCTGGCAATGCGCGCTGATGGCGCCCACCGAGATCCTGGCCGAGCAGCATTTCCGCAAACTCGTGGGCTGGCTGCAGCCCCTGGGCGTGACCACGGCCTGGCTCACCGGCAGCCGCAAGGGCAAGGGGCGCACCGCCATGGTGGCGCAGGTGGGCAGCGGCGAGGCGATGCTGGTGGTGGGCACGCATGCGGTGATCCAGCACGACGTGGCCTTCGCGCGGCTGGGGCTGGCGGTGGTCGACGAGCAGCACCGCTTCGGCGTCGCGCAACGGCTCGCACTGCGCGAGAAGCTGAACGCCCAGACCCTGGAGCCCCATCTGCTGATGATGAGCGCGACGCCGATCCCGCGCACCCTGGCGATGAGCTACTTCGCCGACCTCGCGGTGAGCACCCTGGACGAACTGCCGCCCGGCCGCACGCCCATCGTCACCAAGCTCTTCGCCGACGACAAGCGCGACGCCATCATCCAGCGCATCCGCGACGAGGTGGCGCGCGGCCGCCAGGTCTACTGGGTCTGCCCGCTGGTCGAGGAAAGCGAGCACCTGGATCTGCAGAACGCCACGGCCACCCATGCCGAACTCGGCGCCGCGCTGCCCGGCACGCTGGTGGGCCTGCTGCACGGCCGCATGGCCAGTGCCGAGAAGGCAGCCGTGATGTCCTTGTTCACGGCCGGCGACATGAAGGTGCTGGTGGCGACGACGGTGATCGAGGTCGGCGTCGACGTGCCCGGCGCCAGCCTGATGGTGATCGAGCATGCCGAGCGCTTCGGCCTGGCCCAGCTGCACCAGCTGCGCGGGCGCGTCGGCCGCGGCGCCGCGGCCAGCGTCTGCGTGCTGCTGTACAGCGGGCCGCTGTCGCCGACGGCGAAGGACAGGCTCAAGGCCATGGCGGAGACGAACGACGGCTTCGAGATCGCGCGCCGCGACCTCGAGATCCGCGGCCCGGGCGAGTTCATGGGCGCGCGCCAGAGCGGCGATGCCCTGCTGCGCTTTGCCGACCTGCAGGCCGACGGCGCGCTGCTCGAGCAGGCCCGCGCACTGGCGCCGCGGCTGCTGCGCGAACACCCGCAGGCCGCGCAGGCGCAGGTGGAACGCTGGCTGCCGGGCGGCGCCGACTACCTCAAGGCCTGAGCGGGCCGGAAGTCAGCCCGCCTGTTCCAGCGCCGCGGCCGGGCCCCAGCACAGGCGCAGGCGGTGCAGCTCGCGCAGCACCTCGGCCGGCAAGGCGGAGATGGCCAGCAGCTTGACTTCCAGCCCGGCGCGCAGATCGAACGACGACAGCATGTAGCCCTGCGCCGACTCGCCTCGGGCAGCGGGAGGGCGGGCGGCCCGGGCCAGCCCTTGAAAGTCGTCGTCGTTCATGCGTTGCGCTGCGGTGGTACCCCGTTTGGATATGAGATTGGACACCGCTGGCCTGCGGCTGTCGCCCTCCCGGCCGGATTCGGAGCCCCCGTGACCATGGGGGTGGGCCGCACGCGCTGCCGCGGCGGCGTGCATTCGACACAATCGCGTCATGACCCTGACCGAGCTCAAGTACATCGTCGCCGTCGCGCGCGAACACCACTTCGGCCGCGCCGCCGAGGCCTGCTTCGTTTCCCAGCCCACGCTCTCGGTGGCGATCAAGAAGCTGGAGGAGGAACTCGACGTCAAGATCTTCGAGCGCGGCGCCAGCGAGGTCAGCGTGACGCCGCTGGGCGAGCAGAACGTGCGCCAAGCGCAGCAGGTCATCGAGCAGGCCGCCGCGATCAAGGAGATCGCCAAGCGCGGCAAGGACCC